>JAOZOG010000020.1:11353-19363 GCA_029933395.1 Sulfurovaceae bacterium
GCGTTGCGGCAGCGTATCAACGCCTCATCGGTCGCCAGATCACTGTTGTAGTGGCCAAAGTGGAGCAGTCCGATCTCCTTGCAGGCATCTTTACTGACCAGGCATCCCTCATATTTCAGTTTGGGTTCTCCATTGACTGACTGAATAGTTTTGGCACTGTAGCAGACATAGTGCGCCGGCCGGTTCTCCTCTTTTTTGACCTGCTCCACATAGGAGTCGGCGACGCTGTCGTCAGGGGCGAGATTTTGTTTTTCGATTTCAGGCAGACAGGAGACAGGCGTGGCGGGGAGGAGAGCGTCTCTATTTTTCGCTCTCATCTCCCATTCACCCTCCGGCAGGTCGATACTCTCCCCCAGCAGGATGTTTTCCGATGTGAGGATGAGATTGTCCCGACGATCGAAATCAGCACTGCCGGAATCGCACTCCCCGTGACATGTGAAGCCTCCTGCAAAACCTTTTTTCGGGTTGCATTCGAGTGATTGGCTGGTGATGATCCTGTTGTCACGCTTCCTGACGAGATAGAGGTAGTGCCAGTTGAGTTTGTTGGGCCTGGATGCTCTGGCCATCAGAAGCCGATAGGGTGCAGGATCGACCTGCTCGTGAATCTCTTTGAAATTATCCGGTCCATCGCTCTTCATCGTACTGTGAACGAGTGTGAGCTTTTCAGTTGGATATTCAAAACAGAGATTGTTTTGTGCGATGATGAAGGGTGATGATGCTATCGCTGCCGTTAAGATGAGTCGTAGCTTGAATTTCATTGTTTGTTCCCTTTGTGTTGAAATATCTCCAGCGGTGCACTGCCATACGGAGGCTTGAGAAAGCGTTGCAATATGTGGTCTTTTTGCGGTCTCTCTTCCCCTTTGAGTCCATCATCGTTATCGGCGACAAATTCGACCTGCCACTTGCCATCGCTCTTTCTCAGCAGTGCATCGATGCGGGGTTCGTGCTTTTTGCCGTCGGCATAGTGTGGTACGGTTTCGACCCATGCCCAGCCGTTTTTGACTCCGAGATGTTCGACTGTAAGCGTGATGTCAGTATCGGCCCAGCTTTTTATCCAGTGCTGGAGTGTGTTCAATATTTCGTCTTCAGTAGATATAGTTGCTGCCTCAGGCTTGCTTGCAGACTCCTGTGCGCTGCATAGAGTCGGATTCGTTATATTGAAAATCACTGCAGCCAGCAGCATTGTTATAAAGCGATGCATTGTTTACCCTTTCACTCTTCGTACAATTTTAGCACAAACACAGCGTTTCACTCAAGTGCTTTCACGCTGTATTTCCATACATACCCATCATCATCCGCAATATAGACAAACCCTCTGCCGTCAAAAGCGACACCCTCCTGAGCAGCTTTGGGCAGCTTGATCTTTTTCATGATCTTTCTCTTTTTCAAGTCATATTGAATCAGAAGATTCTTTTTGTCACTTACCATATAGAGGAAATGATTATGGATCGTCAAGCCGGCAATATCAGCTATTTTGGGCTTGATGAGATCGATGATTTTTTGATGATAGCGATCGAAACGGACGACTGCGATGAAAGAGTCATTTTTCTTTTTGGCCTGTTTGGCCAGGTAGAGGATCTCACCGGATTTTGCGATACCTTCGATACCACTCTTTTTATCGAAAAGTGGCAGCTCTTTGTCGTGATAGCTGGTATCGAAAGCGATCTTTTTCTTTTTACCGGTTTTTCTGTTGACGATCAGGAGCCCTTTGT
The DNA here is from genome assembly GCA_029933395.1 of Sulfurovaceae bacterium. GTDB lineage: Bacteria > Campylobacterota > Campylobacteria > Campylobacterales > Sulfurovaceae > SZUA-451. Next base: position 13,066 of record JAOZOG010000020.1, read on the forward strand.
CTTCGACAGCAAAAATAAACTGTTTTTCAGTGCATGCGACGCCCTCCAGGTCATATTTCCCCAGTCTCTTTTTCTGGAGAATTTCACCCTCTCTGTCGATCTCGTAATATCGTCCCTCATCGTTGGCTACGACCAGCGTATCGCTGTCGGCACAGTAGTCGATACCTGAAGCCTCCGGTATTTTGGCAATACGATGAGAACGGCTCTTGCTGCAGGAGGGGGAGACCAGCACGAACAGGGATAAAAACAGATATTTCAACAAAACAACTCCTTCGATTTTCAGTACACTTTATCGAAAATTTGCTATATTCCTAAAACATTTATTCATAAAAGGCAGCGCATGTCCATACCAAAATTTACCCATCTTCATCTCCATACCGAATACTCTCTTCTTGACGGGGCCAATAAGATCAAGGCGCTGGCAGCCAAGATCAAGGAGCTGGGGATGGATTCGGTCGCGATGACGGACCATGGCAATATGTTCGGTACGATCGATTTCTACAATACGATGCGCAAAGAGGGGATCAAGCCGATCATTGGGATGGAGTGTTACCTGCACAATCAGGAGGAGTTGGGAGACAAGAGTGTGCGTCAGCGTTTTCACCTCTGCCTCTATGCCAAAAATGAGACAGGCTACAAGAATCTGATGTATCTCAGTTCAAGAGCCTATATCGACGGATTTTATTACTATCCGCGGATCAATAAGAAGCTGCTGCGGGAGCACAGCGAGGGGCTGATCTGCTCCTCTGCCTGTCTGCAGGGCGAAGTAAGCTGGCAGCTCAATCTCTCCGAGCGCAATCTCAAGTTTGGTGCCAAAGGGTATGATGAGGCGAAGCGTATTGCACTGGAGTACAAAGAGATCTTTGGAGAGGATTTTTATCTGGAGATCATGCGCCATGGGATCGGTGATCAGCATCGCATCGACAAGCAGATTTTGCAACTCTCCCAGGAGACCGACATCAAGATCATCGCCACCAACGATACACACTACACCGTCCAGAAAGATGCCGATGCACACGAAGCCTTCATGTGCATCGCGATGAACAAACTCTATGACGATCCCAATCGTCTGCGCCACTCTGTTCACGAATTTTATGTCAAGTCTCCGGAGCAGATGGCAAAGCTCTTTGCCGATATTCCCGAGGCACTCGAGAATACCCAGGAGATCGTCGAAAAGTGCAACCTGGAGATCAAGCTGGGTAACCCGACGCCGCCCAATTTCAAATTTACACGCGAAAAGGCAGAAAATGAGGGGCTGACTCTGCCCGAACCCGATCAGGAGTATTCACTCGAAAATGATAAGGTACTTTTCATTCATCAATCCCAAAAAGGCCTCGAAGAGCGGCTCAAGCACGTCCCCGCCGAAAAGCATCAGGAGTATCGTGACCGTCTGCAGGTAGAGATCGACATCATCAATTCGATGAAATTTCCCGGCTATATGCTGATCGTCTGGGATTTCGTCGATGCTGCCAAAAAGATGGGAATCCCCGTCGGGCCGGGCAGGGGATCGGCAGCGGGGTCGCTGGTAGCCTATTCGCTGCATATCACCGATATCGATCCGATGCCCTATGGATTGCTCTTCGAGCGATTTTTGAATCCGGAGCGTGTATCGATGCCCGATATCGATATGGACTTCTGTCAGGCAAGACGGCAGGAGATCCTCGATTATGTGGTGGATAAGTATGGCCGCACCAACGTGGCGCAGATCATTACTTTTGGCAAGCTGCTTGCCAAGGGGGTGATCCGGGATGTCGCAAGAGTGCTCGATATGCCTTACTCCAAAGCCGATGCAATGGCCAAGCTGATTCCTGATGAACTGGGTATCGACCTGGAGGGTTCTTACAACAAAGAACCCAAGATCAAGGAGCTGATCGAGAGTGATCCACAGGCAGCCAGGGTCTGGGAGTTTGCCAAGGCGCTGGAGGGGCTCAACCGTAATGCCGGTACCCATGCCGCCGGCGTCGTCATCTCCAATGAACCGCTCTGGCAGAAGACACCGCTCTTCAAGCCGACGGGACTCGATACACTGGCGACACAGTACAGCGGCAAGTATGTCGAAGATGTCGACTTGATCAAGTTCGACTTCCTGGGGCTCAAGACGTTGACTGTCATCGAAGAGGCGAACAAGCTGGTGGAGAAGCGGCACGGCAAGCGGATCGATTTTATCCACGAAGATATCAATGACAGAGGGGTCTACGAATATATTTCGACTGGTGATACCCTGGGCCTCTTCCAGATCGAATCCTCGGGAATGCAGGATCTCGCCAAGAAGCTCAAGCCACACGGTTTCGAAGATGTCATCGCGATGCTGGCCCTCTATCGTCCCGGCCCGATGGAGTCAGGGATGCTCGATGATTTTGTCGAGCGAAAACATGGGCGGGCGAAAATTACTTACGCCTTTCCTGAGCTGGAACCGATCCTCAAGCCGACCTACGGTGTCATCGTCTATCAGGAGCAGGTTATGCAGATCGTGCAGACGATCGGTGGTTTCTCGCTGGGTGGTGCGGATCTTGTGCGTCGTGCGATGGGTAAGAAAATCAAAGCGGAGATGGACAAGCTCAAAGAGGAGTTTGCCGAAGGTGCGGCCAAAAAGGGCTTTGACCGTGTGAAAGCGGCAGAACTCTTCGACCTGATCGTGAAGTTCGCCGGCTATGGATTCAACAAGTCCCACTCCGCTGCCTATGCGATGGTAACCTTCTATACCTCCTTCCTGAAACGCTACTATCCCACCGAGTTTATGGCGGCGATCCTGACACTGGAGAAGAATAACACGGATAAAGTCGTCAAGTATGTTGATGAGCTCAAGCGCATGGGGATCAGGCTCCTGCCGCCGGATATCAACCGTTCGGATCTGGAGTTTGTCGCGGACAATATCGAGGGGAAAGAGGTCGTCATCTTTGGCCTGGGGGCAGTGAAGGGCTCCGGAGACATTGCGATCAGTTCGATCCTCAAAGCGAGAGAAGAGGGTCCCTTCAAAGATTTGAGTGACTTCATCTCCCGTATCGACTCCTCCAAGGTCAACAAGAAAGTGATCGAATCGCTCATCAAAGCCGGGGCGCTGGACAGCTTCGGATATAGCCGTCATGCGATGCTCTCTCAGATCGAAGAGATCATTGAGGCTGCCAAGAAGGCCGGGGATGCGAAAAAGATGGCAGTCGGATCGCTCTTTGGTGAAGAGGATGAGATGACGACGATCTCTCTGGAGATCACGCAGATGGATGAGTTTGAACCGATGCAGATCCTTGATTTCGAGAAAGAGTCTCTGGGCTTCTATGTTTCAGGGCACCCTCTCGACAAATACCGTGAGACGCTTGACGAGATTAACTATACGCTCAGTTCCGAGATCGATGATCTGGCGGATGGGACACAGGCACTCTTTATCGGCAGGATTGAAGAGATCACAGAGAAGATCTCCAAAAAAGGGAACAAATTCGGTATCGCCAATGTGATGGATCTCCATGGCAACATCGAACTGATGCTCTTCGAAAACCGCCTCAAGGAGCTTGAGGAGGATTTCGATATGAGTAAGCCGATCGCGTTCAAGGTCAAGATTACCAAGGATGGGGATTTTACCCGTATGAATATTCTCAAAATTGAATCACTCAAAGACGCGAAGAAGGAGAAGATCAAAGTCAGAAAAGAGGAGAAGCATACGCCGGAACCCGAGCAGCCACCACTCATCCTCGCCCTCAACCTGATGCCCGATGCCAAAATCGCCGAAGAGCTCTTCTGTCTGGCAGAAAAGTATCCCGGAAAACGTCCACTGGAGCTGCATATCAAGAGCAAACTCGCCGATGTAATCGTCGAATCGAGGATGAAGGTCAGCGAGTTGATCGTCGAAGAGGCGAAGGAGCTGGGGGTCTACCTGGAAGAAGCATTGCTGGTTGAATAGAGTATGACACCTGCAGCGAAGAAAACGACAGCAGGGCTCTTTCTTCTGTTTTTACTGCTGTTCCCCAAATTTTCGCCGTATATTTCAGTGAACAGTGCAGGTGACAACACTTTGCTTCATCACCTTTTTGTCCTCTACTTTTTTGTCACCAGTCAAACCCTGGGTATCATTCACGAGAGTGGACATGGCGTTTGCTATATTCTGCCCTGCCCAGAGCTGCTGATGGTTGCCAATGGTACGATTTTTCAGTTGCTTTTTCCTGCGTTTGTCGGATATTATTACAAGAAGCGGGGCAACAGATTCGCTGCGTTGATCGCACTCTTTTTTGTGGGTTTTTCGCTGCAGTATACAGCCTGGTACATGTCAACCGCACACGAGGGACTGCATCTGCCGGCAAGCAAATCTTTTTTGGGCGTGGACGCAATGCACGATTTCAACTATCTCTTTTCCTATTTTCATCTCCTCCCTTATGAGGGGTTTATCTCCGGGTTGACACGCCTGGGTGCCTATCTGTTGATGATATACGCAGTTGTCGCGATGCTGGTGGATGCCTTTGTGCGCGATAATTGATATTTTTTCTGCTAAAGGCGCCCTAAATAGCCACCTTTGATGTGTAGTATGGAAACAAATAACAAAGATAACTTTTGGACAACAATGCTTTAATCTAAGCTATACGCACTAAACGATAATATAGTGTTACCAAATTTCAACTATATAAGGAACATACATGTCTAAACCAACAATAATCTGGTCAAAAATCGATGAAGCTCCGGCTTTGGCAACCTATTCACTTCTCCCAATCGTAAGCAAGTTTACGAATGCGGCAGGCGTCGATGTAACTACAAGTGATATCTCTCTGGCGGGAAGAGTCCTTGCAGCTATGGGCCTTGCAGAAGATGAGCTTGCAAAGTTGGGAGAGCTGGTAGTCAAGCCTGAAGCAAACATTATCAAGCTTCCAAATATCTCCGCTTCTATCGGTCAGCTCAAAGAGTGTATTGCAGAGCTTCAGAGCCAGGGTTACGATATTCCTGATTTCCCTGAAAATCCTGAAACCGAAGAGGAAAAAGCGATCAGAGCCAAGTATAACCCTTGTCTTGGATCTGCGGTCAACCCTGTATTGAGAGAGGGCAACTCCGACAGACGTGCAGCGGCAGCGGTCAAAAAATACGCTCAGCAGCACCCACACAGACTTAAGCCGTTTGCAGAAAACTCCAAAGCGTATGTCGCACATATGGAAGGCAACGGGGATTTCTACGGTAATGAGAAATCTGTCACAATGGATGAGGCACAGAAAGTCAAGATCATGCTCAACGGCAAAGAGCTCGCAGCGATTGATGCCCTCGAGGGTGAGATTCTGGATGCGACATTTATGTCTGCCAAAGCATTGAGAGCGTTTATCAAGAAGACGATCGATGATGCAAGAGCGAACGGTGTACTCTGGTCTATTCACCTCAAAGCGACAATGATGAAGATCTCCGACCCGATTATGTTTGGACATGCCTTTGAAGTCTTCTTCCAGGAAGTCTTCGACAAGTATGCCGATGTCTTCAAAGCACTGGAAGTCAATCCGAACCTTGGTATGTCCGACCTCGAGAAGAAGATCGCCGGTCACGAAAAAGAGGCAGAGATCAAAGCAGCCTTCCAGGCAGTTATAGAGTCTGACGCTCCCAAGATTGCGATGGTGGACTCTGACAAAGGCCAGACGAACTTCAATGCTTCCAACGATGTGATCATCGATGCCTCTATGCCTGTCGTCGTGAGAGAGGGTGGTAAGCAGTGGGATAGAAACGGTGATGCTGTCGAGTGTGTCGCAGTGATTCCTGACAGTACCTATGCAATGTTCCACCAGGAGATGGTCGCTGACTGTGTGAAAAATGGCCAGTATGACGTCACAACGATGGGTAACGTAGCAAACGTTGGTCTGATGGCGCAAAAAGCGGAAGAGTATGGTTCTCACCCAACGACATTCGAGATCGCTGAAGCGGGTACCGTTGAAGTGGTTGATGCAAACGGTGATGTCCTGATGAGCCACGAAGTCGAAGCCGGGGATATCTGGAGAATGTCACGTGCCAAAGATATCCCGATCAAAGACTGGGTTAGACTGGCAGTTGAGAGAGCGAAACTCACAGGCAACCCTGCAATCTTCTGGCTCGACGAGAACAGAGCGCACGATGCAGAGATGATCAAAAAGGTCAACAAGTACCTTGAGGAGCATGACACAACCGGACTGGACATCAAGATTATGGATGTAGCGGCAGCGACACGCTATACCAACGAGAGAGTCAGAGCGGGTAAAGATACGATCTCTGTCACAGGAAATGTCCTGAGAGATCACTTGACTGATATGTATCCCATCCTCGAGCTTGGTACGTCTGCCAAGATGCTCTCTATCGTTCCATTGCTTGC
>JAOZOG010000142.1 GCA_029933395.1 Sulfurovaceae bacterium
ATCATTCATCATTCATCATTCATCATTCATCATTCATCATTCATCATTCATCATTTTCTCCGCCTCTGCCCTTTTCTCCCGAAAATCTTCGATACGCATCGAAACGATGCTCGACTCCATCCCTTCGCGGTTGTGGACGAAGTGGACACTCTCGACGAAGGGTTCGATGACATTGATCTTCTGCTTGGGGGTGATGACGAGCAGCTGCAGGTCGAGTTTTTCGAAGAGGCGCAGGGCGTAGCGGGTACTCTCGTCACTTCCCCGTCCGAAGGCTTCGTCGATCATCACGAAACGGAACGAGCGGCTTTTGATCCTATCGTGCTCCAGGCCGAACTGGAAGGCGAGGGAGGAGGCGAGCACCGTATAGGCGAGCTTCTCCTTCTGCCCGCCCGACTTGCCGCCGCTGTCGGTATAGTACTCTTTCAAGGAACCGTCGGAGAGATACTTCTCCGCGGCGCTGAAGGCGAACCAGTTACGCACATCGGTCACGAGTTTTCGCCAGTGTCTGTCCTCGTCGCTGTGTCCCTCTCTGCCGTTGAAACGCTCGATGATCTCCTTGATCTGTAGAAATTTCTGCTCGTCGTAGCTGTTGTCCTCTCCGATGGCACCGGAGACGGCGCTCTTGAGACTCTCTTTGAATTCGCGGATCCGCATATCCCGTACCGGCTCGGCGATCAGCTCGATATAACTCCCCTCGCTGTATTCGATATCGCGCAGCGAACGGTTGATATGCTCGATCTTTTCGACGATCTCTCCGCTCTGACGGTCGAGTGTATTTTGCAGTACGATGATATGCTGCACCATCTTCTCTTTGAGCAGCTGCTTGAAACGCTTGCGCCAGCGCGGCAGATCGTCCCGTTTCAGCTCCGCCAGCTTTTTGCGGAACTCTCCCGCCGACTCCACGGATGCGTCGAACTCTTTGGCGACGACGGGGAAGGCGTTGATGAAAGCCTGCATCTGCGTCACCATCTTTTCTCTGGCGCGACCGATGCGTTTATCGAGACGGTCGATCTCCTGCGTCATCGACTCCCGCACGCGGGATGCCTGTGCCGAGATCGTCGTCAGTGTCGGCTCTTCCGTCTCTATCCCGGCGACATAATGCCCGATCTCTTCAGACTGCGATTCGAGCGTTTCGCAATCCTCCACGATCGACAGTGCCCGCTTGCGGTCCTCTTCGTCCCGCTCTATCTTCGCCTCGAGCTGCCCCAGCTGCCGCCCGAGAGAATCGATCCGTTCCATCACCTCCCTGCGAAGCTTCTCGCTATTTTCGAGCTGGGATTGCAGGGTCTTGAGCAGATCGGAACTCTCTTCGAGCTCCCGCTTCTCCCTCTGCAGGGCTTCGATCCGGTGCGAGAGGGCATACCAGTCGATCGTCTCGTATGTTTCGAAAGCGAGCAGATCCCGCAGACCGTCCCGCTCTCCGGCTACCTTCGTCAGAGTCATTGCGATCTCTTCATTCTCCTTTTCGACGAGATTTCGCTTGTGCATCAGTTCCTCGAGCTGCTCCTGTAAAAGTGCCAGTTTTTCACGGTTGCTCCAGCCCAGTACCCATCTCGAACGGTCGTCGATCCTGTGGCGATCATCCTTCTCGTGTCGCATCAGCGAGCTTTTGAACTGTCCGTGGATCGTCAATGCCCGCTTGAGGCGACGGAAGGTGTCGATATCCTCCACACACGGCAGGTCGAAGCGCTCTCTCAACAGTGTATGCAGCACTGCCGCGAAGGGTGAATCCGCCTTCACTTCGATCTTGTGCAGCAGCGAATCGGCCTGCGGCGGCTCGTAGAGCGCCTCGTCGCGTTTCGTATCGACCTTCAGGTAGACCAGCTTGCCGCCGAGATGCGTGCGCTCGACATAGTCGCTTACCGCGTCGTAGTGTGCAGCATCGACGATCAGAGAGAGGGCGAAACCGTGTAGGACCCGTTCGATGGCCCCTTCCCAGTCGGCATCCTCCACACGGATCAACTCTCCGGCGAAAGGAAGCGCCTCGGCGTCGAGCCCCAGTGCCTCCGCCATCGCATCCCGTATCTGTGCCGTTCGCTGAGGGATATTGCTCCGGCGGCGCTGCAGATAGGCGATCTCTCCCTCGAGCTCCCCGCTCCTCTCGGTATATCTCGTGAGTGTGACGGCGTTGAGCACCTTTTCGTTCTGCAGGTGTTCCGCCCGTTTCTCCGCCTCTTCGATCCGTTCCGCAGCCTCTTCTCTCGTCTTGAGAAAGCGATGCTCGTTCGAGACCGTCGGGAACGACAGCGCTTTCGTCAGCGCATCGTAGCGGGATTTCTCCTTCTGGCGCAGTGCCATACTCTCTTCGCTCCGCTCTATCTCGTCGCCGAGCTGTTTGAGCCGGTCGGCACCGTTGTTGTGCAGCTCTATCTCGATCTTCGCTATCTCTTTGAAGAGGCGCTCGGACTCCGCTTCGGCACTGCGTTTTCTCGAATCTACCTTCTCCTCTTCGAGTCTCTGTGCCGCGATGCGCTGCTCTATGAGCGAAATCCGTCTGTCGGCATACCAGGCTTCGAGCGCTCCGCGCATCGCAGCGATGCGTTCCCGCTCGGTACTGTCCTGTTCGTACCTCCTGTACGCCTGATCGACAGGGGTGAGCAGTTCGATCTGCCGCTGGGCTTCGAGGATGAGATTGTGCGCACGGTTGAGTTCCGCGAAGTTGTGGCAGACGGCATCGACCTGCGCATCGATCTCGCCCGCTTCGAGCATATGGTGACGGATGAACTCCGTCAGATTGCCGATCGATTTGAGCGATACCGTCTGATAGAAGAGATTGAGCGCCTGTTCGCTGCGGATCCCCATCACGCGACGAAAATCGGCACCATACTCACGGAAGGTATCGTAGACGGCGGTATGAGGCAGCCTGCGCAGCCGCTTCTTCAACTCCCGCACATCGCCGAAGTCGAAGAAGTCCCGTTCGATCCCCAGCGCTCCCCGTGAAGTGACGAAGAACTTCTGCGGCTTGCCGTCGCTGCCGATCCAGAAAAACTGCGCCAGCGTCATCGTCTCGTCATACCCCTCGTTCTCGAATCGCGCCAGCAGTACGGTGAAACTCTTCGCCGGATCCCGAAGCGATGCCGCCTTCGCCGTACCGTAGGTGTCGTCCTTGAGACTCTTGTACTCGCCGACGATATAGGAGTAGAGAGAGCGTTCGCGGCTCTCCGCACCGGCCGCCTTGTTGTAGACGATACGGTTGTGGGGTACGAGCAGTGTCGTCAGTGCATCTACGACGGTGGACTTCCCCGAGCCGATATCACCGGTGAGCAGGGCATTCTCCCGCTGCATATCGAGTGAGAAGATCTCCCGGTCGTAGGTCCCCCAGTTGTACCATTCGAAATGGGCCAGTCTGAAACCCGTATGGGCATTGTCCTCCGCAAAATCGAATCGCTGCTCCATCACCCCTCCTCCAGTTCGGCCCGATAGGCCTGCAATCTCTCGTCGAAATCGTTGAGCCACTGCGCATCCACGAAACTCTTGAGCGCACGGCGGATCTCGTAAACCCCCTCTTCACCCCGCAGTTTCTTCAAAAAGCCCAGCTCCTCCACTTTGCGGATCGTCGTGTCGAGCTCCCGGCGCAGCTTCACCTCGTCGAAAGTCTCCGGCATAAAGAGCAGCAGCGACTCGAGTATCTCCTCCCGCGAAACCACCGCCCGCGTACTCTCGCTCTGCATATCGAAGTCCGCGATCCGCTTGCGCAGCAGTACAAGCAGCAGGGAGACCTTGTAGCTCAACTCCCGCGCAGGGATCAGTCGGGGCAGAGGCGCTTCCTCCTCGCCGGGTTCGTGCTGTTGCAGATAGGCGTAACCCTCGCTCTCGTCGATGCGCAGCTCCAGACCGATCACTGCGAAATAGTCGGCGATCGATCCGTGACTGCCGCCCACCAGCTCCTCCCAGGCAGCTTCATTGTCGCTGCGATAGAAGAGCCCTTTGAGCAGTACTACGATCGCTTCACGGGCGGCTTGATTCATCTCTCTCTCCTCGTAAAAATGATTTTGGGTACGATGACGCGCTTCTCGTTGCCGTCGAAATCCCGTATCTCCAGCGCTTCGCTCTCGGAGTCGGAGACCTGCGCCCGCTCGTCCGTTTTGGCGATGGAGAGGTAGCCGATCAGCTCCGCCACCCCCTTGTCGATCCCGAATACTTCGTTCAGATCGCCGAGAGAACAGAGTGGCCTCTCCTGCAGGAGTGTATCGATGTGTCGGCGCAGCAGCGCTTCATCTACGAAGCATTGATGATAGAAGCTCTCCAGGTCGACGGAGTGCTCTCTGAGTATGATCTCTTCGATGAATTGCTGTTTCTCTTTGGGGCGGTAGAGCCGCTTCGAAGCGATGGAGCGGATCGCCGCCTTTTCACCCGGCAGCGAAACAAAGCTTCTCTTCCCCGGCTGATTTTCCCGTATCTCCAGCGCCTGCTTTTCGATACCCTTGCAGAGTTGCAGAATACGGCGGTTTTCTATCCAGACCCTGTCGTCGATGAAGCGGCGTAGCTGCTCAACGAGTCGTGATGTGACCTGTGTGATCTTTTCACCGCTCGCGAGCAGTTCGTACTTGAGATGGCGGAGCCGCCTCTCGGGATCGAAACTGCGCACCGTGTCGATACGGTAGAGCTTCTCCAGCATCATCGAAAGCTTCTCACTCCGCTCCACATCGGTGAGCAGCTGCCAGAAAGCGAAAAAACTCTTGCCCTGATCGCTCTCCCTGATACCGTCTTCGAGCTCGAAGATCGATCCGAGCACCTCCCCTTTGGCATCTTCGCGCATCGCGATCTGCTCCATCGCCGTCTGGTTGAGCTCCCGGAAATTGTACTCTATCTCGCTGAAGTCGTAGCGCAGACGACGGGCGATCTCTTCGATCTGCATATAGTGCTCCCGTATCCGGCTCTCGTCGAAGCGCATCGCCCGTCTCCCCCGGATCGCCTCAATCTCTTCGTCGATCCGCCGCTTCTGCGCTTCGAGCTTCTCGATCCTCGCTGCATCGTCGAGACCGGTTTCGAACTCCAGCTCCTCGAGCAGTTCGAAGATCAGATTGAAGCGCGAACGGCTTCCGACGAACTCCCGTTTCTGCAGACTCTCGATCCACTCCAGCGCCCGCTGTGTATGGGGCGTCAGCTCATAAAGCGGTTCGTCGGCATCGGCATAATACTTGCGCAGATATCCCGACTGTGCGAACTCGTCGAGATATGCCTGCGCCTTTCGCGGAAACTGCCCCGGATAGCTCAGCTCGAGCGCGAAGAGATAATCCTCGAGCGATTGCAGGATAGACGACTGACTCAACACCGTCTGCCGAGGCGCGATGAAGACGGTATGGAAGAAGCTCACACTCATCGCGAAATTGTCACTGTTGAGCAGCCGCAGCGTCTGATGCGTCGCTTTGAGATTTTTGAGATATTCGTAGGTCATTACGCCATATTTCCCTATCTTCTTTACCTTTCCCTACTTGGCTCCTGCCAAACACTCTGTCAGAGCCAGCAAACAAATCTGGGCCGTTACTCCTCGGTTTTCAACTCCATCAGCTCCTCAAGAAGCCCATCGATCTCCTCTGCCTCTATCTCTTCTCTCTCCAGGTCTTCCAA
>JAOZOG010000528.1 GCA_029933395.1 Sulfurovaceae bacterium
ACAAGATTTCCTAATCCTTCCATCCTGCTCTCCCTCCTTCTTTCTTTTTTTGTTTGCCATTATAACCAATTATAAGCATCCTGATGCCATAGCTGCAGGCTTTCTTCTGCAACCTGACGCCCACCAACCCTTCAGGATATACTCAACGTACGATCCCTTTCAGATAATACTCCGCTTTTTCATACCCCAGCGCTATCATTTCGGCCGCACGGTCGAATTCAAGCATACCGCAGGCATTCATGGCGATCTCGATACTGTAGTCCGGAGGATAGGCTGCAAGTTTCTGTCTCGCGATGGACCCCTGCATCGCATCGAACGCACTGTTGGCGACATCATACATGCCAAGGTCCACCTCTCCCCGTCTGCCCTCACTCTTCCCGAGACTCTCTATGAACCGCGATATCGTTTCCGCAAGGGTGTCATCCTCATCCCTTTCCACACTCTCGGCCCTGTGCTTCTTCGGATGTTCATCTATCCTGCCTCCCAGGTTCACGGCGATCGTCAGGTCGGTCCCATCACCGAAAGTCGGTGCGATGGGCACCGGGTTCAGTACACCGCCGTCTATCAGGTCGGTACCTTTGTAGGAGAACGGTGTAAAGAAAAACGGAAGCGATATGGAAGCCCGTATGGCATCGAAGAGGTTCCCCGAATTGATCCAGACCTCTTTCTGATCGTGAAGGTCCGTTGCCACCGCGGTGAAAGAGACGGGAAGATCCTCTATCTGCTGGTCACCCACCAGATCGATGAGCTTGTTGATGAGCTTGTCTCCCTTGACCAGTCCGGACATATCCCATGAGATATCGAGCAGCGTCACGATATCCAGTTTGCTGATGGCCCTGACCAACTTCTCATACACATCCAGTTTCCCCGCCGCATAGATACCGCCTATGAGCGCACCCATGGAGGAGCCGGAAATGGAAGCGATCCTGTAGCCGTTCTCCTCCAGCCAGTGGATCACACCGATATGCGCCAGGCCTCTGGCACCGCCGCTTCCCAGAACGAGGGAGACACTCTTTTCATCTCTCTTTAACATACATTATCCTTTCTGCACGCGGCCGAAGGTCCGGCCGGACGTACTGCACTGCCTCGAAAACCTCTTTCCGGAACAAAGAGGCAGCTTCACGAAGCCATCATTTTCTGAACAGACGTACAATACCCCTGAAAATGACAAATACCACATACAGGGCAAAAGCAAAGACCAGCGGGTGCAGCGGTCCGATGCCGTAGGCTCCGGCTTCCGGAAGCGCTTTCAAATGTTCTATCGGATGGGAGGTCCATTCCTTGAAATGCATACCAATCGCCAGAAACAGGAATATACCTGCAAAGATCATCAACTCTTTTTTCATTATCAATTTCCTTGTATCAAATGTTGTAATCATATCAAAAAAATACTTCTTTTCTTTTTTGTATGCGTGAAA
>JAOZOG010000529.1 GCA_029933395.1 Sulfurovaceae bacterium
TGAAAAAAATAGCGATCGTCAGTAGAAGTGCCGTTTTGAAAATGGTCGTTTCCTTACTATAAAATATTTAGGATATATAGTGCAGAAGCCTGCATCTTTTGAAAAGACGATTATATCTCATCCTCCAAAAGGTGTGCAAGGGGCTTGGAACCCATCTTGAAAATCTTTATGGACGAAGATGGGTTTAGAGGTAGTTGACGAGCGAGAGATTCTGAACCCTGGCGATCGATGCCATCATCGCCTGGTAGTTGAGGCTCAGCTGATTGAGCTTCATCGTCGCTTCGCCGATATCGGTATCGAGTACCTCCGATCGAAGCGACTGGACGTTCAGCTTGAGCGTTTCGCTCCGTTCGACGGCATATTGGAGGCTGTTGGACATGGCTCCGATCTTCGTATGCTCCTTGCCCACATGCTCGATGAGATGATCGATGCGTGCCAGCGCGTTTTCGATACCGGGATTTCTCGAAAGCGTGTCGCTCGTGCCGTCCGGATAGAGAAGCCCGTTTTCCACCGCTTCGATCGCCTCGTCGATAGCGGCGAAAAAGTCGTGTTTGGGGTCGTCGACGGTGAGGGCGTTGTTGGCGTTGAAAAGCAACCCTACTTCATTTGTCGTTGTATCACTTTCACTCAATGAAAAACTTGCCAAACCGTCAGCATTTACCACAATTTTACCTGTTTGATCGAATTGGACTTTGGCATTTGAAAATGCCGTTTCACTGTTTAAGTCATCTGTAATTTTTCGAAAAAGTTGACCATATGTCACTTCTTCTGCGGTATTCGGAGAAAAAGTGTTGTCCAGATCATAGGTGTAGTTATAAGAATTCCCATTCTCATCTTCTACTTCCACAGTTATGGAATCTCCAATCAGATCATTTTTGGTAGTTTCACTCAGTTTCGTTGCTTCATTGGCATAAGAATTATCCGAAATCAAAATTTGAGGAAGATTGCTTTGGAAAGCATTATTGGCTATTTTTTCAAAAGGCACACTGTCTGCGTAGACACTGTCATCCGATACGCCATTTGTTTTAATGAAAGACAATGTTCCACTACCACCTTCTTCAGTTCCATAGATATGAAAATCGAGCAACGAGTTCCCTTCTCTTTTATCCCGTACATTGATAAAACCGTTGACGAGACTCACTTCCACCTGATCTTCGCCAAACTTGTTGGCGATGCCATTCAATAGATCCTGAACGGTTGCATTGGGTGGTAACGTTACAGTGTCGTTAAAAATGGTGCCATCACTCTTTCGTCCTTGCACTGTAAAATCAAAATTGTTTGTGCTGTTTGTGATCTCTTCCAGTGTTGTCTGTACCGATACCGGTTCACCCTCAGTCGTTTTCAAAGCGACATTGGTCGTCACTGAACGGTTGATATTGAGATCCTCCCCGAAAAAGAGCTCCTCTCCAGGAATGTTG
>JAOZOG010000530.1 GCA_029933395.1 Sulfurovaceae bacterium
TCAGATATGTCGATGTCTACGGCAAGGTCATCGAGGCGACACCGCCGATAGATGCCTCCACCTACAAAAAACTCGACGAGATGATACAGGAAGAGTGGATCGAAGCACAAAACCTCGGTATCATGGGTCCTGGATTCCCGAGAAACATAACGATGACCCCCTTCAAAGTGCCTAAATATGGGATTTCTCATTTTCATTCCTCGTTATGAATAGGCTTTACATAACGAAGAATGAAAAATCGCTCAAACATCGGTTAGATGGTTGTTTGAGGCAATACATCGTTATGTGTTTACGGGAATGCAGGATGGGTATGCTCGCCCAGATCGGGATCAAAAAAAGGGGTGCCTTTCAATCCATCTCCTGAAATGCAAAAAATATATGCCAAAGCCGCACCACAGGCACACCGGTATATGATCGAAGAGTATCACCGCTATCTGAATCCGACAATGTACAGAGGGACAAAATGGAAGAAACTCGTGCCTCCTGGTGTCATCGAAACCGATTTCAGCTATGAATATCCGAACTACTTTGATTATGTTTCGAGAGGACCGATCTACTATGCGATCATCTCCAGCGTCAAAAACTACGGTTCCGCCACCTTCTATATCGAAACGGCAGAGACAGCGGATGGCGAATGGTTGGACGGAAGCAAGAACTATGAACTGGTGATACCTGCCAATGTGCCGGTGAAGGATTTCTGGGCAGTGACCACCTATGACCTGGACACGGCTGCATATCAAAGAGATATCGCCAAAAGCAGTATCGACTCCAGTGAAAAGGATTTGATCAAAAACGAAGACGGCAGCATCACGATCTACTTCGGCCCCAAAGCACCCGAAGGCAAAGAGTCCAACTGGCTCTCCACTGTCGAAGGTCGCAAGTTCTTTCTACTCTTTAGATTCTACGGCCCCACGAAGCACACCTACGACGGTAGCTGGAAATTGGACAATGTCAAGCTGGTGAAATAGAAACACTTACCAGCTCCGACTAGATGCCAGGCACTTCGGTCTGCCTGGGTTGATTAAACTTTTTCTTCTACTGTAATAAAGCAATGAGAGGAAAAAAGAATTAACTTTATCTCTTTTTACCTGCTCCACTCAAAAAATCTCATATCTCAAACAACCCTCTAATTTTATACTTCTATATTTGTGAGATTTATGGGATAAGTAAAGATGTTTTGGGTCGCAATATTGCTGTCATACGCTATCTAAAAGCGACTAATGAGAGGAAATAGAACCTAGGAGGCGCGACTTTAGTCGCGCAAAAAAGATTTACAACAACCAAAATCGCTCTCCCAACAACTGCTTACTGGTAGGTAATCACTCTGGGCATATCGCGTACTTTTTTGTTGCCGATAGGTTCGAGTCCGAGTACCTGTCTGGGCTTCATCATCGGTTTGTCCTGCTTGTAGAAGACTT
>JAOZOG010000143.1:0-3545 GCA_029933395.1 Sulfurovaceae bacterium
CTTTATTGTTTTTGGAGGGATAAATCCAGTAGGGTATCTTGTGGCCGCCTTCCTTTTTCCATTCATAGAAACCATTGACAGGAATGAGGCAGCGTTTGCGGCTAAAGGAATCTCTGAAGCTCGGCTTCTGGGCGAGTGTCTCCCTGGCATTGATGGCGACGGATTTTTTCTCTTTCATCCAGTGTGGAATGAGACCAAAGTGTGTGAAGGTATAGGTACCGATATTGAGAAGGGTGGCAAGGGGCTGTGAAGGGGCGATGTTGTAGTGGGGTGTCAGTTTGCCGATACGGTTATCGATCCTGCCGTAATAATTGTTGACCGCCCTGCTCCAGGCAATATCGTCGAAGAAGCCTACTCTGCCACACACAAAACAATCCTTTCTCAATCTAATATATCACCATAATACACAGAGTGCCTATATAGGCAGTTGAGTAAAATCTTCATTGAGTACATTGATAAAATCCTCCTCAATCAACATATCTTTTTTTGCTTTGTAGCTCTTGAGATTCTCTATCAATTCCTTTTGTATACTGATGAGTTGGCTCAATTTGCTGTTGTCTCTATGCTGTAGAAAAAAGGCATCGCCGGCAGCATCCTCAATATGCTTGGATAGACTGTCAAATTCATTTACGGCGTTGAGCAGGGCAAAATATTTGCCGGCACCCTTACCTCCTCCCGTAAGAACCGGAACAGGAAGATCTTTCAGTACTTCTGCATCGAGTGTCTTTACCCCGCTTTTGACAACCATCATCTCATTCAGATAGCTACGAATCAATGGCATAGCGAGATAATGCCGGATATACATAGGGGCACCATCCTCCCTGTATTTCTCCTTGAATACAATACGCATCAGTCCGTGATTGCCAACAACCGGAAGAGCATACTCTTGATCAACAAGGCCGATCTTATTTATCTTAGAACGCAGACTAAACACAAGATCTCCGATATGCAGTCTTTGTGATTCCAAGGCTGCTGCATTGGCCGGAGCGAATGTCTTGTCTGGAAGATGTATGCTTCCATCCTCGTGTATATCTGCTGCACTGATCTCTATATAGTCTGTCGTATCACAGTTTTTTGTGCGTACCTTGGAGATTCTACCTATCTTCTCAGTCCAGTCACCCAGCCTCTTTAGCTTGTCCAGCTCATAGTTTTTCAGCAATGTCTTTTGTAGCTTTTCTCTATTTTTCATTTGTGCTTCAGTCATAGCGTATCCTTTTTAGTAACAACATAATTATACTAAAGTGTTGTTTAAGGAATAATAAAATACAATTCGGTGAGTGACAACAATTTATTATCTTTTGTTGTTTCTATATTTTAATTAGGAGTTTCGGATGGAAACGAAATTATCACTAGCAGTGGCAAATGCACTTGTTGAAAGATTAATCGATCGCAAAGAGCTTGAGCTTGAAGTGCATCAGGAGAAGATGAGCTACAACCTGATCGACTGCAACGGAAACGATGGATACAGAGTGACTGTCGATCTAAATTCCAAAGCCTCATCAACATCACCACTGGATAGGCACGAGAGCAAGAGAGAGACGGGCACCATCGTTGTCTATAATTATGAAATACCTGATAGTCCTGTCTATTTGACCCAGAAGCACTTTGACATCCCCGTGCTTGATGCTACTGGTGCGAACTATCTCTATGCGAAGGATTTATCGCAAGTCTCACAGTGCACACAAGCACTACCAGAGCAAAGCATCATTCTGTCTATGCAGTCCGAGACCAACGGCGAAGTTCAAGATTATCTCGACGAAAACTATATTGTTGGATCGATAGACTGGCAAGAGGCTACACCTGGACTGGATGGCTCGCAGGGTCTTTTTCTTCTTCTTTCTGATCTTGTGAAGGATAGAGAACTGTCCGCAGACGAGGCACTCGATGAAATAGGCAAAATATTATTTCAAGCAGGGGAAAAAATTTCCCTGTCAATGAAAGGTAAAAAAGAGGCATCCTTTATTCCAAAGGAGTCTGACGGTATCCATACGGAGACAAGCGATACAAAAAGTTTATCGATATCGGAGAGTGAACCGAAAGAGGAATACAAAGAGCTGCTACTTGACAGTCTTGTCATAGACAGGAGCTATCAGGCGAGAGCTCAGGAAGACGAGTCGGCAAAATCCGATCTGGAAACAGCTTATCGAAACAATGAGACGATACCCCCAATCACTGTTGTGCGAACTCCCGAAGACAGTAGCCTTGTTGTAGACGGATTTCATAGGGTCGAAGGTGCCAGGAGGGCGGGTCTCAATTCCATTCCCTGCAAAGTTATATCAGGAACCAAAGAGGACGCCTTCAGGCTTGCACTGGGAGCAAATGAGGAAAACAAGGCAGTCAAACGCAGTGATACCGATAAGCGAAAGGCAGTAAATATGGCCCTTGACAGTGATTTGTTTGCAGATTATTCCAACAGAAAGATCGCCGACATCTGCAAAGTTTCTCCCGGACTTGTCGACAGGGTGGTCAAAGAGCGGAAAGAGGCCGCACTACGCCAAGAAAATCCTATGAGTGACAATCGAAATATCAGCGTGAAGGATAATGTGGGTGACCCAACCAAAAGTCCGCTCCCTCAGCAAGTAGGGTATCACAACGAAACCTCATTGGGTGCCGATGCTTCCCATACAGCTAACAGCAATATGGAACCATCCAGGCAACAGAAAAAAAACAAAGCCAACGATAGTCTGGAAAACGAAATCTTCAAACTGACCATAGCTTGGCAGCAGACAGTAGGCAACAATATGCGCAACAGCATACTGGTTGATCTGCAAGATGTTATCGATACCTATGGCATCGAAGCTTCGTAATAGAAGATAACGATGTGTTTCGGATTTAAGATGGACCCAAAGAAGAGCCCACAATTTGTTTGTAGTGATTCAAATTCTAGTGTTTTTCCTCTTTGTTTCCTCTTAAAGCAGCCTTGCGGTATGCAGCGAATGGCAGAGGTAACAGCCTCTCCATTAGAGCCGTTATCAAACATACAAAAAACGACCTGTGTCGGACTTATTCTAAATAAGCATTTCACATATGTCGGACTCAATTTTATTATCAGGAAACAAAGATGAAGACAACATTCGATCATACTCGATACAAGATAAACAAGACCAGCAAGAAACTGAACCAGCGCATCTTTGAGGAGCGCAGAGAGCAGGCAGACTGGTACGAGCCTGTGTTGTTGCAGATTGGCAACAAAAAACTCTCTCCTCTGGAAGCGAAAGACAATACCGAAATGATGTTCCGTGCTGAGATGCACAACAGGTCAATGGCTCTCACGGAAAAAATCATTAATGATGACCTCGATTATACCAGACTCACTATTACATTTGCGACCGATAATAGACTAGAACACAACTTTTATGGCTCGCCAGAGTTGGCGGACAATTTTCTTCACACGCAGAACAATTCCATTAGCCACTTTGTCGAATCGGTATACAGGAGATACAAAAGGGCGACAGGTGAGGAATTGATGTACAAGTACAATATCTAAGTGCAACTCAAGAGTGGCGTCAACCTACACGCACATATTATCTTCTACCATCCGAGGT
>JAOZOG010000143.1:3555-5562 GCA_029933395.1 Sulfurovaceae bacterium
GGGATACCGGTAAGACGATCATTCTTTGCAAGATCATCTCCGAATTAAGATATACGATCAAAAACAAAAAGATCAAAAAGAAGAAAAAAACAGTACGCATTCTTGGTGTCGGCAGGCTCTATTTGCAGATGCATATCTATCACCAGGACGAGGTATGTGGGCACTTTAACCTCTTGCCAGAAAAGGAGATCTACCTCAGAATGAATATGCGGCGACCTGCCGACTCGAAAGCCATCAATTATGCATCGCTGGACTTCAACAGAGACGAGCATCGGAATTTCATAACCGGCTCCTGGGTATGGTTCAGTTTCCTGGATACGGATGATATGGCACAAATGCACGCAGAACAGGATCAGTATGATAACAAATCTCAGCTGGCACATACACCAACGGAACTGTTCAGGCATATTGACCACGACACCAAAGCTTTGATGCAAGCTGGCGGCGAGAGTGCAACCAAGATGACTGCCGGAAAGATCGTCCAACAGATCAACTATAACGACTGGTGCAAGAACTATGTCAACAACGCCATTTTGGAAGATCTGGGTATTCGCAGAGTCAGAACATCGAAAAACCTTCTTTTTCCTATCCAAGTCTACAGGCGATGCCGCAGGCAGCTCCTCGACTACGATGAGAGATATGAGAGTATTTACCATGCTACTACGCTGCAAGAAAATGGAGAAATTTTAATTGAGAGGAATCTGCTTTTTACCAGAATCATAGATGCTGCATCCAGCGAGGTGATCGCACAGTGCAATAAAATACAGAGGGGGAAATGATGAATTTTGAAAAAGTGAACACCTTGAAAAAATCTGAACTTGTCGAACCGAAAAAAGAGAATCATCAACCCCCTATCTGTGTAACAGGCGTACTCCAGATCAAAATCCCCACACAGGACAAAACGACCAAAAGAGGAATCATTCCTCAGAATTTATCAAAAAGAGATCTGGAAATAGTGTATATGCTCAGTAAAGAGAAAAGCCTCAATCGACTTTTGGAAAAGTATGTTTCAGATATGGACGACAAAAACAAAGAGATTGCACGCCTGAACAAGATACTCCAAAAACGCACTATGGTAGAACCTGAGTTCGCCACGACAAAAGATGCTGCTGCCTATATAGGCACCGACCCATCATTTTTGACAAAAAAGATGGGAAAAGTTTTCAAGGAAGGCATTCATTATCATAAGCCGAAAGGAGGAAAGATTGTAAGGTGGAATTTAGGTGAACTAAAAAAGTGGCTTACGGCTACAAAAGAAGGTATGGAATCTGACAATACAGACCCACAACTTGCTTCTCTTCTGGAAAGGAGCTACAATGTGTCCGTTAGTTGAAGGTGCAGACTCCCTCCCACAGAAGGAGGACAGAATGCTGAAAATCAAAGCTTCCATCATTGGAAGGAAAGGTAGAAAATACTGGTATGTTAGATATCAGGTGATCTTTAACACTGATAAGGTCAAACTCGTAGAGGTGAGCACTAAAGTCGGCAGAAAAGAAAAATCTCTTGACTATATGCAGGAAGTGTATCTGCCTGCCTGGATTGAGCGCAAGAAAGAAGAGTTGCTGACGGCTAGAAGCCATAGTACGAAATTTGAATACTACGCAAAGATGTTTCTGGAAGACTACAGGGTCAATAGAGACTATTACAATATGGAGAAAAGAGTCACTCGGATACTTGAGCAGTTTGGCGGAGAGGATATCGCATCCATAAAAAAGCTTCAGTTGAAGCGATGGATCAATAATCTTGTTCACAGACAAACAGGGAAAGCGCTGTCAAAGGCTACTCGAAAAAAGTACAAGTCTGCGATTAAAGCCGTCTTCGATTATGCTCTGGATGATGAAGTTATCGATAGAAATTTTATTGGAGATATCAAAGTGACTGGTGCCGACAGAAATAAGGATGACGTCAAGCCTTTTTCTCTTAAAGAAGTCAGGCGACTGCTTGAAGCCAGCAAAGACAAACAATATGGGGAGCTGATGCATTCCTATCTCGGACTCGTTTTCAATC
>JAOZOG010000144.1 GCA_029933395.1 Sulfurovaceae bacterium
CGCCACAGTGGCAGATGAAGTGGTGGAAAAGTCCGGTTTTGAGGTACCAGCTGTTTTCGAGGTGTGGTATTTCTTTGTGGTAGGGTTTTGTCATCTATTCAAACATCCACGCAAAATCACTTCTCTATCCATTAGCAAACTTTTTCCTCCCAAATAGTGTTACCTATCACTATAGTACGATTTCGCGAATATTCGTTTCGCATTCGGCCTGGCAACCCAATGGTCATCATACACTCCACGATGGACAAATACTGTCGCATATGCCTCAATTTTCACGATAATCATCGTTTGAGTAGACTCAGTTTCCCGTATCGTACCCAGTTGATTCCCACTCCGAGCAGAGGCTTGTCAAGGGATGCAAATCGCGCATAAGCTTCGAGCTGAGGATAGTGAAGTCTGAACCCTTCATCAAAATCCTTCACTTTGTCTGTTTTGTGATCGATGATCCAAACACCCTCATCACTCTCCACAAGGAGATCTATAGAGCCGCTCACCACGGCACCCTGCTCTGTCGTACCGAGTATGGGTACCTCGTTGTGAAATCCTGCAGCCTTCAACTCATCTACGCACCAGGATTTGAAAGTATAAACCTGGTCTCCAATGCGGGTGAGCGTATCGTTCGGCACCCTGCCCTCCAGCGACGCAAAAAGCCTATCTCTCAATGTCTCATCCGCAATTAGCGTATGGTAGCAGTGATGAATCAACGTTCCCAGATCGGCGGCGCTCAGCGTTGTGCCGGAGAGGTCTATCTTGCCGCCATAGGTATAAAGCAGGGGCTTCCCTCTTTCCACTGCCGGTGCACCTGTCTCTTCTATCGTAGAGGGCGAAAGCTGTGCCGTCAGTTGTGTCTTCTCTTCGAGTTTTTCGATGGCGACCCGACCGTATTTGATGGAAGAGTATCGGCTTCCGCACGCCTTCTCTTCTTCGCAGGTGGCGGATATTACGGAGGCTTGCAGCGCTTCATCCTCTCCAAGATGATCGATGGTGACACTCTCTTTGCTGACGGCAAGGCCGCACTTTTCCATCAACTGATAGATCATTGAAAAGTGCCCGGGATTTGCCTCTTTGAACTCGGGCCAGGGCAGGATGATCTGCTCTCTCGCCCGCGTCATCGAGACATAGAGTAGATTGACCAGTGTATCCTCCGCATCCGCTTCCAGGGTCTCTTTGAATTTTTTATTGGTATCTTCATCCGGAAATTCCGGCAAAAATCGAAGATAGCTGTTTGCGAGAGGATCGTCACGCGTGAGGTCCTGGTACCCGATGGAGATATCCGGCAAAGAGGGCTTCTTGTCGTCATCGAGACCCATTACTACCACAACCGGCCACTCCAAACCTTTCGATCCGTGCCATGTCAGTAGCTGTACCGCTTCTTTGTTGATGGATTTGGGTGCGGGCTGACTGTCGCTATCGTTAAGAGCCAGCCAGGCAAGGAAACTGTTCATATTTCTGCCGTAGATACCCAGAGCATTGAGCGACTCGTACTGCAGCGACTCGAACTCACTGCACAAGTCGATAAGCTTGAGGAGGTTGGCCCGCTCCTGAAGTGTATTCTCGTGTTCGGTGATATACTCCCATAGTCCCAGCTTTTCTATGAGAGCGATCAGCTGATCCGAGAGAGTAAAGGTGTGGATCTCTTTTCTCAATGTGTCGATTGTCTCCAGCAGAGAATGTGTAAACTTTTTTTCCGCAAGGTAGATACTCAGTGCATCCTGGAGCGTCATATCTCCCAGCTCGGTCGTCAGCAGGTAGAGGGCGGCATGCTGGTCGGAAGCGTTGGCAAGATAGGAGAGTGTATGGAAAGCAACCTGCACGATACGTGAACCAAACCACCCATCCTGCTTGATCTGCGCTTCGAGGCCGTGCCCGCGCAGGGTGTCTGCCGCCTGGGAAAGCATACTGTGTTTGGGAGCAAGGATCGCGATATCCGATGGCATGACGGGACGATGTGTGCCGCTGTGCCTGTCGTAGATAAAGACCTTATCCTCGATCATCTTTTGAATATGCTGTACGATGACGCTGTATTGCCCCCTTGTAAAACCTTTCTTTCCCTGTGCGCCATTGGGACTCCACCCGCTACTTTCGAAATGGATCACCTGCAGCGGGGTCAATGACGAAGTATAAGATGCCTTGGGGACAAGGAAGGTATAGTCGTCACCATAAAGCCCCTTTCCCATAGCATTGATAAAAGTCATCAGCTCAGGGGTGCTTCTCCAGTTGGCTTCGAGTCTGTTCTGTACCGCATTTTCAGAGGAGATCAGAGAGGCGAAAAGTGAAGCGTCCGCCCCCTGGAAGCCCATAATCGACTGCTTCAAATCCCCCACGATCAGCGTGGGCAAACCTGCCTGCCTGAATTTCCACAGCAGAGCGAACTGTATGGGGTTCGTATCCTGGAACTCGTCGATGACCAGACAGTCATAGGATGCCGCTGTCTCCGTGAGAAAGAGATCCTCGTCCAGTATTCCGTTGGCGATATGCACCATATCGGAAAAGTCTATCAGCGCATTTTTACGCTTCTCTTCATTGTAGCTCTCCAGGGTATCGGCACTGATTTGCAATAGGATTTGAATATGCTCCAGAGCCTCCTGAAGCGGACCGGGATGAAACGGCAGCTCTCTGGCGGCTGTCATCACCGCGTTTGCCAGCTCAATGTATTGCTCGTCATCAATCTTCGTTGTGCGCAGTGACTGGAGTGATTTCCACAGCCCCCAGTCAGTCTCGATGTTTTCAAATATTTCCGCTCTTTTCAGTGCTTTGTGGTTTGCCTTGAATGCATTTTCCGCACTGGCGTTTCCTGCCTTCGCCGTGTTGGCAGGATGATCGGTCATATTGCCCGGGAATACAGCGAGAAGTTCTGTCACTGCCCGGTGCAGTTGTTCATTCAGCAGATCGGCATTTTTACAGGAGCCATAGAGTGTTTCGATCTCCTGACGAAGTGCCGTGATGTACCCGGCAAGTTTTTCTTGTGTCGCCCCGATAGTCCTGAGTGTATTGACGATACCCATCACTCTTGACTGAAGTTTCTGCAAGGAGGTGATATACTCCGAACCATTGTAGGTGCCTTTGTACCCCAGCGCTTCCAGCCTGGCCAATATCGTATTGATTTGCCGGTGACTGCTGAGAGTAAGCTGCAGAAGAATCTTCTCTTCTGCTTCACTCAGCTGTCGTACCCGTGGAGACATCCCCTCTTCATAGGCATACGACTGCACGATATTCTGTCCGAAGCTGTGTATCGTGGATATCTGGGCGGAGGCAACCTTGTCCGCCGCTTCCAGATTGCCGCTGCTCAAAAGTGCCGCTTTGATCCGATTTTCCATTTCACTGGCAGCCATCTTGGTGAAGGTCACCGCCAGGATGCGGTCGGGACGGATCTTTTGCGGATGCTCATCGAGCCACTGCGAGAGTGTCTTCTGTACGGTATACGTTTTTCCGGATCCCGCGCCGGCAGAGATGATATTCAAATCTTCCAAATCAATTTTCAGCATCGTCCGCCTCCTCCTCTTTCATAAAGAGCCTGACCAGCGGTGAGATATCCAGCGTATAGGATGCCGTGATTCCCCTGTCACTCCAACGTTTCTCATCTGTTTTCAGATTGAGCGGTATCTCCCCTTTCGTAATCTCTTCGATCCTCTCCTGAAGTACTCTCTGCGCATTTACTGTGCAGTCGCTCTCTATCTCTTCGATATTCAATCCATTACGGTCCGGACACGCTATCGGCTGATCCACGATCAGTGTGGCATCGTTCATCGTATAGTAGGCACTCAGCGCCTCTTCATCAGCAAGCATAAGTCGGTAGAGGAAAAGCTGGTGGTCGAAACCGTTTTTCATTCGCTTGATCCGTCCGCTTCTGCCTGACTTTTTATAATCCAGCACCAGATTTCGTCCGGTGATATCCAGTAACGCATCGGTTCTACCGCTTACCGGCATCCCGTGGAACAGACCATGCAGCTTCTCTTCTGTTTTCACTACCGTTCCCTGACACTGTGTCAGCAACATCTTGAAAGACTCGGCGGCCTGTACGATCTCTTTTTTGAGCTGCTCGTACTCCAGTCGGCGATGATCCTGCTTCAGAAACGGCGCATACTCCTCGATACGTTTTTCGATAATCCGAGAAAGAGTGTTCAGCGAATACGAAGGATTCTTCGGGGAAAAGATATCCTCAAAGACGCCGTGTGCAATTGTTCCCTGCGTCGCCACATCCAGCTCCTGCACCGACCAGGTTTTTGGCTCAAGCTTGCGGCGGTAGAGAAACCAGGCCAGTGGGGAGACCATCAGCTTCTCCAGACTGCTGGGAGACTCGGGCATACGCATCCCATCCTTATTCGTCCTGAGCGCCAGGAGATCCTGATGGAAGTGCAGATCCTCCTTGAGCAGTGATCGATGCACATCTATAGAAACGCTGTCTGCTGTCGTGAAGAAGAATGGTATTTGATTTTCCTCTTCCAGATAGATCAGCAGCTTTTCTGGCTCCAACTCTTTCTCCTGATGATAGAAAGCATATGCCATATCTGCCAGGGAGCTGGAGATGGAGAGCCTTTCTCCCTGAAGGTCCAAAGCACTGGCAAAAAATGTGATACTGCTTTTGGCACACTGAAGCTGCCTTTGAAAGGTCTTTTTGGCATGTGCATAAAACTGCTCTTGAGGATGAAGATCCAAACCTGACAATCCTGCCAGCTCTTCCCACTGAATTCTGGAGAAGACACCGGCATTCTCCAGTTTACGGGGATACCGTCCCTCATTGAAACCCAACACAAAAAGGTGTTCCACTTCTCCAAGCAACCATTCATCTTCAAAGACCAGATGGACACTGTGAAGATACGGAATACGCTCCGCATTCTCCTGCAAGGCATAGGGTCGAACCTGATTGAGCAGATCCGCAATCTTGGCCTCCGGGAAGTTTTCCAGATAAGTATGCAAATCTGTCAGGGTTTCATTGTACCTTTGTCGATGCAGGCGTAATGCTTCTGAAGTATTGAAAGAACGCTCAAGCTCTGCAAGAGTCTGCAAAAACGAGAGGATACTCTTTTCTTTCTCATCCTCCTGCCACGAAATGACAGTCGTCACCAAAGGCTCACTTTTATCGTTCAGCTTTGTCTGGATGTTCTTCTTCAGATCGCCCTCGTCATCCCACCATCCATTCTCCATAGCCACAGAGGCGAAATACTGCCCCTCTCTCGGCCCATAGGGCATCAGCGGGGATGAGAGCAGCGAGGCGAACACCATAGGTGGCGCAAACTCCTCTTGCGCCTGTAATGCATCGAAGATCCACAGTGTCCCGATATCAGCATACGCTTCTGTGCGCCCTGCCCTGGAAAGTGGGATGTTGAACGTAGAGAAGGTTTGTGTGACAAACTCCTGATACCACCCGTCACGTGGGATCACTACGGCAATATCCTCGAAACCGGTATCTGTTTTTACGATATTTTGGATCATCCCAGCCAGCACTTCCACTTCCTGCAGGGCATCTCTGGCTACCAGCCATTGCAGGTGCTCTATGGGTGGGGCATCTCCAGGAAAAGCATCGCCGAACAGTCTCTCCTGCAGATAGGCTGTATCGTCT
>JAOZOG010000531.1 GCA_029933395.1 Sulfurovaceae bacterium
AGATGTTTACCGGGGAGTAGGGCACAAAGGCACAGGGCGAGACCGCTCCATTCCAATCGATATAGAGATAGCCGCCGCCCAAAAATCGGCCCGCAGCGATACAGCCGTTGCAGGTGGTGCCGTGGTTCCAGAAATCGGCCAGGAAGTAGCCTCGATCACGCATTATTTCCCAGGAGCGTTGCCACATCCAGAGGCGTTGCTCAGGGGTCGGCATGAGGTCCATGGTGTATTTGCGACCGATGGGCATGTAGTGAAAGACCCAGCCGAAGAGTGCGCCGAGTTCGCCGAAGAAGTAGTCTGTGAATTCGTCAGAAAAAATCTCTTCGGCATTGTGTCGGGTGGCGGTGAGTGACAGCCCGAAGATGGCCTGGCGTTCGCGTAGCCTGTTCATAGCGGCGACGACTTTGTCATAAACGCCTTCGCCACGCCGCTCGTCGGTGCGTTCGCGCCAACCTTCCACCGAGATGGCGGGGACGATATTGCCAAGTTCGGCAATGCGGTCGGCAACTTTGTCGTCGATCAGGGTGCCGTTGGTGTAGAACATGAAGAAGCAGTCGCTATGCTTTTCAGCGGCGTCGAGCAGGCCTTTGCCATGGTCGCGGTAGGCAAGCGGTTCACCGCCGCTGATAACAAAAGAACGTTTTCCCCACAGCGTCTTGGTTTCGGTAATGATACGGTCGAAGATGTCCCAGTCCATTTTTTCGGGCGTTGGCCCGGAATCTGCATAGCAGCCAATGCATTTGAGATTGCATCCTTTGCCAGGGCTGAGGAGGAGGAAGTTAGGCGGAAATGTGCCGTATTCTTGCTTAAACTGGTTCATAATAGCCTGGTCGCCTTTGCCCCAGAGCCAACTATCGATGATATAGGCAGCACCTTTTTGCAGCGTCACGCGGCTCATACGGTTTTCATCCAGGGCGCGCTGGAAGGAATCGACCAACGCAAGCCCCATGATCGTACGGTCATCGCGCACGCCGGGCGGCGTTGGGACGGGAGGAGGCTTGACGCGTCCGTTGTGTATTTGGCGACGAAGCCCATCGAAAAAGATATTTCGCAGTGGCTTGATGTAGGCCAAATTGGGACTGACACGGGTGACGGTTTCCATTGCGACACGCGTGAGAGCATTGGGACTGGGATTGATCGGGTGCTTTTCACTATTCATAGGAATTACCTCAATACGTTGTATGTGATGATTAAGACGAGTAGGCTGCCCATCGACAGCAAGTCAGCCAAACCTTGCCCGCGATAGACTGAACGACCTAAAAGTCCGTGAAGCAAATTTGAATAGAAGTGTTTTCTTCTCTTCATATCTAAAGGGGAGGACCCACGGCAGTGCCGCGTTCGCTGGTAATGACTTGACGGATCTGAGGCAAAGCTGCGGTAGTTGCCGCCTCACCGGCGGCGATGGTTTCCGCCG
>JAOZOG010000532.1 GCA_029933395.1 Sulfurovaceae bacterium
ATGGAGCTTCTCCATCGGCCGCAAAATCAATCGATGCTCTCTGGTGAGGATCTCCACCCCCCATCTTCCGGCACTCTCCCAGTTTGCCTGATAGGAAAAAAGTGCCTTCCGATCACTGATACCTGCACCGGCAAAAATGGACGAGGACGAATGCCACTCCAGACCCCCGCTCGTAAAACTGCAAATCTCTTCCGGCTTGCCTCCCAGGAAAAAAGCAAGATCGATGACATGGGTAGGATTGACCATAAACCACTTCTCCTTCACCCCCTCAGCCTTTTTCAGCGGAGCTATGATATGGCTCCACTCTGTAAATTCGAAGTTGAAAGAGATAACCCCTCCATCCTCCTCGATGATCTCCTGTGCCTTAAGCACCGAAGCATAAAAACGCCTGTTGTATGCCACGAACACATTGGCCTCTTTCTCCTGAGTGCTTCTGAGCAGATTTTCAAACTCTTCCGAGTGGAGCCCCCCCGGTTTTTCTACCAGAATATTTTTGACACCATAATCCAAAAGTGCTTTTGTCGCCTCGTAAAGCTTCTCTACCCCGGTAGTGACGATGGCGTGTGAAGGTTTTCGTGGATTCGTATCCAAAAATACATCGAGTCCACCCTCCCGCACACTGCAGCCTGTAGCTTCCTCGCACTCTTTCGCCGTCTCCTCTCCTCTACCTATCACAGTAAAGTCGACGTTCAGCCCCTCCAACACCTTGATATACTCCCGTGCCATCGGACCTGCACCGATCAACCATACGTTTTTCATTTTCAGCCTTTTTTGTATCAACTATTTGAACCGCTCTAAAATGCACTAACACATTATTTCTATCATTTTTTCCAATGTCTTAATATCTTTATTGGTCAAGCAACCTACTTTGGTGATAATGCAACTATTTTCGATCGTAGCAATAGAGGACTTCAGCAAAGATGGTTTTAGCAAGCCTGATATATTCCACCCCTTGATCTCAAACTCAAATTCTAACCTATTTTCATAACTACTGGATATTGCTATGATAATTAATGTATTTCTTTTTGTGTTATTATGAATGATCTAATGAAATAACAACAGCTGGCCTTGCCTTATATTTTAAACTACTTGCAAATGGGAACCTTACAATGACTACATCATACTTTGAGATATTTGTCATAAATACTATCCTCTTCGTTATCCCAGACTTTTTCTAAAGATTTTTGTGAAATATCCATAAATTCTTTCGCTTCAATATTATCATTAATAATTTCATATTTTGCGATAACATCATCTTTTAAATTCCGAATAATATTTAATATAATATCTAATTTTGAATCTTCTACTTCTAATTTCATAGTGTGCATAATTACATCTCCCCCTTTTTTTAATTATACCAAAAATTTCGAATTTCAAACCCAAAGTCAAGTTATTGGGCACAAACTATAGAC
>JAOZOG010000533.1 GCA_029933395.1 Sulfurovaceae bacterium
TGGCTTATCACGACATCTTGACAGGACTGCCCAATCGCGCCTATTTCGAAGAGCATCTTTTCCGATCCATCGAAGTGGCGAAGCGAAACGAAAACATGCTCGCCGTTCTCTTTATCGATCTTGACCGCTTCAAAGTGATCAACGACACGCTCGGTCACGATATCGGTGACAGACTCCTGAAAGAGATTAGTGAGCGTATACGATCCGTCCTCAGAAAATCCGACATGCTGGCCCGTATCGGCGGAGACGAGTTTGTCGCCATTCTCGAAACGATCCACTCCGCCGAAGACGCCGCCTATGTTTGTGAAAAGATCCTCCATATCATCTCCAAACCGGTCCATATAGGCGCCAGTACGCTCAATGTCTCGACGAGTATCGGTGTTTCGCTCTATCCGGGCAATGGAACGACATTTACCGATCTCATAAAAAATGCCGACAACGCGATGTATCTAGCGAAAAGCCTCGGTAAAAACAATTTTCAGTTCTTCATGCCTGAACTCTCCCGGAAAATGCACCGTCGACTCGAAATAGAGCAGGGACTCAATACAGCTTTGGAAAATGGGGAATTCTGGCTCGCGTTCCAGCCTCAGTATCGTCTTCGGGATCAAACGATCTACGGGGCGGAAGCGCTCATTCGCTGGGAGAGTCCGACCCTGGGTATCGTCTCACCCGAGGAATTCATTCTTGTCGCGGAAGAGACCGGAAAGATCAACGAAATCGGAAAATTCGTTTTGGAAGAGGCATGCAGAACGCTCTCCAGGCTCGACTCTAAAGGGATCCGACTTGAAAATATCGCCGTCAATGTTTCGAGCAAACAGTTCACCGAAAGGTCCCTTCCTGAAATTTTCTCGAATATCGTAAAGCTCTACGACATCCCCTCCGAACGTATCACACTGGAGATGACGGAACGCTATATCATGGACACTTCGGCCTACGACGACAAAATACTCGACAGTTTCAGAGAACGGGGATTCAAAATCTCCATCGACGATTTCGGCACCGGTTACTCCTCGATGAGTTATCTCAAGAAACTACCGATCGATACGATCAAAATCGACAAATCGTTCATTCAGGATATTCCCTACGATCTCAGTGATAAGGAGATTACCAAGGCGATCATCGCACTGACGAAAAGTCTGGGATACAAAGTGATTGCAGAAGGGATCGAACATGAAGCACAGGAATCTTTTCTCATAGAACATGGTTGTCATTATGGACAAGGGTATCATTTCTCAAGGCCACTGGCTTATGAAGCCTTCATCGATTTCATACGCACTTACAGAGACGAATATCCCGAAGCAGCCATCTAACCCCTTTTCAGAGAACCCATTGCCAAACAAAATAGGCCGTCAAGGATACGATCGCCACACCGATGAGATCGATGAAAAAGCCCACGGCGGCCATCGTTTTGA
>JAOZOG010000145.1 GCA_029933395.1 Sulfurovaceae bacterium
AAAGCTCAACGGCAATCAGACGCTGAACGAGATGGCGAAGGGGGCATTTAAGGAAACGTTGCTCACAAATGTTATCTATTGGCTTGTCTGGACTCCGGAAAACACCGCTGCCAATGCAAAAGAGGAGGAGGAGCTTGGTATCCGGCCATATGTCGAAGAGATTCCGCTTGAGCGGATCATCGATGTGCAAAAGGACGAGATGGGGAATATCCAGATGATAATTGTAGCCGGGAGCTACAACTATGAATCGGGCCGCTATGGTGTCGAGACGAAGCCGGAGTACAGGATATACTTTGCAGATGGTGAAGTCGAGATTTGGAGAGAAAACGCAAAAGGAGAGGTGAACCTGTACGATACGGTTCAACTTGAAGTGCCGGAAATGCCTATTGTAGAACTTGAATGTGAGGAGCAAACGGAGAATCCGGCTTTTGTAAATGAGGCGAATATCCAACTTCAACAGTACAATATCGACAATGCCCGTTTCTCCTACAACCTGAAGCTGGCCTACCCGATAGTAAAAACGTGGGGGCTGCTGCAAAACAGTAGAAATATTGCCAGGGACTCTATCGACGAAGAGGGAAACCCCGTCAAAGTGGTGGAGTTCCAGTCGAGCAAGGGCATAGACTTTCCTGTCAACCCTGAGACGGGCGCGAAGCTTGGAGACATCGAGCTCACGGAGGTGTCAGGAGGCGCAGATACTGTCCTGAAAAGTACCAGCGACGATATGGATCAAGCCATATCAGATGGATTCATTCAACTCGTAACGAATGGGAGCGGAAACAAGACAGTCGCAGAGGCAGAGAATGAGAGGGCAAGAGGAGAGGGGACACTAAGCAGCGCATCTCAAAACCTCCAGAATTTTCTTAACGATGTGCACCGCCTGATGTGCCTGTACGCAGGAGAGCAGATTGCAGGAGAGGTCATTGTAAATACCGAGTTTGCCAGCGACGATCTGGATCAACTGGAATACAATATGCTTACCGACCTGTATGCCGAACAGATTATCGACAAAAGACAACTTATCGAGGAGTTGCAAAAATATGGCAAACTCAAGACGGTAGAGATCGACGCGCTTATGGATAGGTTGACCGCTGTCGGGATGCAATGATGGCCGCCAGGAATTATACCGATGCCGAGAGGCTGAATGTACTTTTGAGGCTTGAGGCCCTTGTAGGCAAGGTGAAGCTCAAAAGTATGGGTGTCTATGAGAAGGATATGATAAACCTACTCAATCGAATGATAGCCGAATATGTCAAAACAGAAGGGATGACAGACCTGCAACGGCGCAAGGCGATTGACAAGATAATCAAGGACGCGTTGGGGGATACCTACAAGACACTACAGCCCAACATCATCGACGACATGAAAGAGATGGCTTCCCTTTATTCTGAAGTCGTCAATGTGCTTTATGATACACCGATAGACAAGGTTTACCACTTTAATGAGCGGACATTGATCTATGGATATGAACTTGGAGATGTGATAGACAGCAACGAAGTCGATAATATCAAAACGTTTAAACGTATCATAGCCGAAGCACTAAGAGAAGGTAAGCATCCACGGACTGTTGGCCGGGAATTGAAACGCAGCGTTGACAAGGCCTCGACACACGTAAGGGATGTGTGGATACAGGGGGCTATGGATGAGGCGCGCTGGGCAGCAATGCTTGATAGCTACAAATATTTAGAGGAACAAGGATACGTAACCAGTTTTCAGTGGGTGGCAACTTTGGAAGTTAACACTTGCATTAAAGAGGGTGAGGCTGTAAATCTATCAGATGGCACAAGCAAGCAGATAGAGAAGATAGAATCAGGTGATGAGATTATCACGCACTTGGGAAATATCGCAAAGGTAAAAGCCAAAGCCGATATGGGAAACAAAGAGGTTTTAGAGGTTGTGTTTGATGATGGAAGAGTAATAAGGGGCACTCCAGATCATAAGATATGGACGGGTGAAGAATGGCTTGAACTTGGTGATATAGAGGGGATTATCAAGATATTCTCTCCTTTATTAGTTTGAGCGCATCTTTGTAATATATGCCATTGTCTGCATACTCCTTTATCATATCAGCTACATTATCCTCCAGTTCTTCCAGCTTCACAAGTGTTCGTTTGTCCAAAACATCCCTTGGGTTAACGGCTTTGGGCAAATCAATTCCAAGCTTTTTGTATATCATGTTTGTATAGTGTTGATAGTACCTACCATCATTCTGCTTTTTCTCTGCCTCTATTCTGTACTTGACTACACAATCGCGGATTGTATCTGTGAGTTTATGACGATACACAATGCCTTCGGCTCTAAATTGTTTCCATAAGTCGTCATCATGGTTTAGCTTGGCGGTAAGTTTCTGCTCCTGGATTACTCTTTGCTTGTCATAAAAAGCATCTATGTACCAAATTTTGTATAGCTCTGCGTTGTTTCCTTTTAGTGAAAGTGCAATATAGTCGAAACCTTTTTTTGTTAGATAATATCTTGTAGCTGTTCCGCCTTGTGGCTTGTTAAATTTTTCTTCCAAAAAGTATTCACGGAGGGAAATATTGTTTCCCTCCATAAACTCTATTTTCTTCCTAATTAGTGCCAAAACTTGTTTATGTGTTCTTTTGAATACTTTTGCCAACACGTCACTTTTTACAACCTCGTTACCGTTTTTTATGGTTACCGAATTGATAACATCTTTTTGTGCTATAATTTTCATAGCCTATCCTTTGAAATTAATTTTTCCTCAACCAAGAGGATAGGCAATCATATCATATATTTACAAAAAGATAAAATATGCCTAAAGTAGTCTCAAAAAGAAGTATCGGTGTCCATAAAGTTTATGACCTTGACATAGACCATCCTGACAGCTCTTTTCACGTTAACTCTATACCGGTTCATAACTGCAAGATATGCCGCGACCTTGACGGCAAGGAGTGGAAAAAGCTTAAAAACGTTCCGCCTATTCAGCACCCAAGATGCCGCTGCACCATAGTTCCAATCACCAAATACTCCTCTGAAACAGAAGTGATGCGACAGGGCGTAAAGTACGACGAGACAGGAGAAGGCGAGGGGTGGGCGTATGGGGATATCGACTATCACCAATGGGAAGCCTCTCAACCTCCAGCCGTAAGGCGTGCTATCAACTCGAAGAATTGGATCAGCAGGGATGAATTAAAGTGGTTGGTGATGATGGGGGTTTAATCCTCCAGCAGGCTTTTTTGGTATTCGATGATCTTTTCGATGCGAACAATCTCTTTTTCTGAAAAGTCGCACTCATACTTTGCATTGATGAGCGCTTCGAGCATCATTTGATTCTCTGCGCGCTTGATATCTTCATTGGACGCTACCATAGCCAGCTCTTTGTGCTTATCTGCACTCTTCATATAGTAGTTGCAGGAGGCTGTGTCTGCTATTGCTACTGTGAGCAGGAGGGTTAGGATTACGATTGTCTTTTTCATTTTGATTCCTTTTACCCCTTATATTTTGAAATAATCATAGCTGCATCTTCGTCGCTGATACACTTGATTCTCTTTCGTGTTTTAGGATCGTACTTTTCAGTAACATTGATCCCCTCTCTCTTGATAATTCTGCCTATCGAAGGGCGGGTTACTCCAACCTCCTTGGCTAAATCTTTAAATGCCTTCATACATCTCCTTTTTATAAGATAAGCACAGTATAGCATAAGAGAGCACAAGAGAGTATTAAACATTTGTATTAAGTTATTCACATATTCACATAGTTATTCACATCTCCAATTTATTTATGTGAATAACTATGCTACAATACCCATAACGAGCCAGAGGCCGAAACAATACACAAGGATTTAATGGATGTTTGAAAAGCTTTTGACGCTAGTCGGAGACAACGAGGAAGCAAAAAATCTGATCAAGAGTTACGAGACCGAGATCAGCAATAAAACGAATGAGATGCAGGCGAAGATAGAGAGCTTGACGGCTCAATTTAACGATGCGAAAGAGTCGAGAGACGCATACAAAAAGGGAAACCAGCTTGTTAAGCAGGCTCTTGGTATTGATCAAATCAACGAAGAGACAGTCAAGGGCCGTATCGAGGCATTGAGCAAAGACGACGCTGCTACCGAGCTGGCTAAAAAGCTTGCAGAGAAAGATCAGGAGATCGAGGCGATCAAGTCCCAGGCAGAGAACCAGACAAGCCAGATGAGAATAGAGTTCGAGACCGAGAAGGCTTTGAATGACATATCAGACGTGCTTGTAGATGATGGGATGCTTCGGGATGCTTTCAAAGGGTATTTGTCTCAGAACATTGGAGCGGTAGAAGGAATCGTCGCGCCTGTTCAGAAAATTGGCGACAAGATCATACCTGTTATGAAAGGCGATAAGCCGCTCTCTGTATCTGAGTATGCAAAGTCTATGCTCGAAAGCGATCAGTACAAATCATTTAGGAAAACATCCATTAAGAATAGTGCAGGCAATACGGGCGGCGGGGGCGAACCCCAGAAGAAAAGCTTTGTTGGCAAACCGGAAGAAAGACGGGCTGCCATTGAGGCGATGATAAACAAAGGATAAAATTATGGCATTGACCAATATGGAAGTATTCAGCAAGTATATTGTTGAGGCGACTATCGAAACGGTAGCACAGAAAATCGAGCAGTTCAACGCTGCGATCGCTCTTTGAGGGTTTGGCTTCTGCAAGGCGACGCGTCGATAGATATGCAGCGAACAATGACGTGACGGCTACACCGTTGCAGCAAATCCAGGGTAACGGCGTTAAAGTCGCAGGTGGTTTCGGGCCTGTAATCTGGGAACCTTCTCAAATCTCCTGGATGCTTATGAACGAAGTGGATGCTATTGATGCAGTCTCTCAGAGCCTCAGCGATGCGATCCTGCAAGACCAACTCAACACCGGTATTCTCGGGGCGGTAGCCGCTATGGAGAACAACCCAGATGCTGTTTACGATGTAACGGCCACCCCTGAGAACATCTCTCAACTTGGCTTGAATGCATCACACGCGCTCTTCGGTGATTCCAGCCAGAACCTTATCGCGCAAGTGATGTCCGGCAGACTTGGTTACCACGCACTGATCGGGGAAGCTTTGAGCAATAAGCAATCACTCTTCTCTTCAAGTACGGTGCAGGTGATCGATATTCTTGGCAAGCTTGTGATCGTGACAGACGCGCCTGCCTTGACTGAGAGTGGTACGCCTACTGTCGGCAATACTATTTCACTGGCAAGCGGCGGTATCGTGGTAACAAATACCACCGATATCATTACCAATATCGAGACGAGTAACGGCAAAGACCGTATCGAGACAACCTTCCAGGGCGACTATACGTTTGGCCTCAATATTAAGGGCTATGCCTGGGATATGGAGAACGGCGGCAAGTCTCCTGATGATACAGAGATTGGCACCGGAACAAATTGGGATCAGTTCGTTTCGGATATCAAGAACACAGCGGGAACACTCCTGAAGTACGACGCTACAGCGTAAGGATACGAGATGAGCAAGAAGCAAGAGAGAACGGCCAGATGGTATGTCAAGCTTCCGGCCTCGCTTTATTGTGAGGATGTGAAAGCTTTGGCAAAT
>JAOZOG010000534.1 GCA_029933395.1 Sulfurovaceae bacterium
GTGGAAAATATCAGAGAATTGCAGGCTTACGCATACTTTTTCTTCACCGTCTTTCTGACGGTGATTCTGTACGCCTATATCCTGCATCTCTATCGAGCGGAAAAAAAGGGTACACGCAATTATGAACAGTACGGCAAGCTGGCACTGGATGACGAGATAGAGTCCAGTCCTATCGAGCCGAACGAAAACAGAACAGAAGAGACGAAAGAAAACAAGGAGCAGTCATGAATAGCAACATTTTCCAGGATTACATCAACCAGATGTCCCTGGCCGCAG
The DNA here is from genome assembly GCA_029933395.1 of Sulfurovaceae bacterium. GTDB lineage: Bacteria > Campylobacterota > Campylobacteria > Campylobacterales > Sulfurovaceae > SZUA-451. Next base: position 277 of record JAOZOG010000534.1, read on the forward strand.
CTGCGATAATCCTGATTCTGACGGTCTACGTCGCTGGTAAATATATCAAGCAGATGAAGACCGAAAAGTCGACAGGTGAACTCGCTGAAGAGAACTGGGACGGCATCGGTGAATACAAAAACGAGTTGCCTTCCGGATGGGCCTACACCTATCTCGCTACGATGATCTGGGCACTCTGGTACTGGACGGCAGGTTATCCGGTCAACGCGTACTCGCAGATCGGTGAATACAACGAAGAGGTCTCTGCCTATAAAGAGCAGTTCGAAAGCAAATGGGCCAGTGCCGACAAAGATACGCTTCTTGCCATGGGCGAGGGTGTCTATCTGGTGCAGTGCGCACCGTGTCACGGTATCGCCGGTGACGGCATGGGCGGCAAAGCGGCTGACCTGAGTGTCTGGGGATCTGCTGACGGCGTTCTCGAGACCATTAAAAACGGATCGAAAGGTCTGGGTTATCCGATGGGAGAAATGCCGGCAGGCCTTCTGAGTGGCGAAGCGGCACAGAAAGTCGCCGAATATGTCGCCAACGGTATGCAGGGTGAACAGCCTGCGGAGTTTGCCACATGTGCAGGATGTCACGGACCGGATGGCAAAGGCATGGGAGGCATGGCGCCCGATCTCACCACATACGGATCGCCTGCATTCGTAGCCGATGTTCTTGAGCGCGGTAAAAAAGGATTTATCGGTACGATGGTCAGCTTCAAAGGCCGTCTGACACCGATTCAGGAAAAAGCTGTCGGTACTTATATCCTCAGTCTTGCACGCGGTGAATAAGGAGAAACTCATGGAAAAACAAGGAAGCGCATTCGGAATCAACGGTATTGCCGGCATGCTGATCGCGACAGTCCTCCTGCTCTCTATACTTGTGGGATTGACGGCTGCGGCGATCGTGACACAACAGGCGACTGCCCAGCAGTCCTATGAAATCAAAGATCCTCTGAACATTCAGAAGATCGGGCCCAATCTCGCCAATGAAACCCATGTCGTTGTCCATGGTACACCTGTTGGCGGCGATACATTGCATAAATATCAGTTCGAACAGTAAGACGGGATAAACAAATGGCGGCAGCGGCTACAGCGACACCGAAAAAGACCAAAGCGAAGGAGTACCTGAAGGGGTGGGTGCCATACCGTAT
>JAOZOG010000535.1:0-872 GCA_029933395.1 Sulfurovaceae bacterium
TTCCCTGTCTGAATGCTGCGTATATGTCTGCGACGTCAGGATTGTCCGTCCGTTCGAATAGTTGAAGGTATATATTTTGAATCATATGCCCTTTCACTATACGGTTTATCCCCGCTATATTGTCGAGCTTGTCCGTGAATTTCTTGAGTGCTTCTTTCCCCTTTATACTCTCGTCTGTCTTTTCGATGGCATGATCCATCTTATCCATCCAGCTTTGCATTGTCGTGTCATACTTTTCCGTATACTTTTGCAACTTGCTATTTTCATACTCTTCATCTTGAGGATTCTTTTCTTCGAATTCTTCCTGTAGTTCTATTAACTTCGTAACGCTCTCTACGATAATCTCAGAACCAGTTCCAGGTTGCTTCGCTAGCGTACTCCATACTTTATTTATTACTTTAATAAATACATTTATGAAATCTACGAAACGAGCACTTATTCTTCCAGAACCGGGTTCTAGATAATCTATGAATTCTGGTTCTATACGTATATTCTGCACTGCTGAGAATACTTCTTGATTTGTTGCTGCATATGCTATGAATTCTTCTGGATCTGCATTCTCTCCGAATACATATTCGAATTTCTCTTCCGCTACGTCTATATCTCTTTGAGATATTTCTCTTCCGTTCATCTGCAACTGGTTCAAAAAGATCTCGTATGTAACTCCAGACTCTACTGCCGCCTTGCGTAACTGGTTCAGTATGAGTTTCATGTTCATATCCATTCCGAATGCTTTATGTGTAAGCATGTGGAATAATTCATGCATGACGGTCTCACCTTTTCCTGACATGTGTCTGAACCTGTTCCATCTTACGTCTATTTCGTATTCTCCGTTGTCTTTGTGTATGATCCGTCCGATAGTATCTACGCTT
>JAOZOG010000535.1:882-1404 GCA_029933395.1 Sulfurovaceae bacterium
TCTTGCAATGCGGTATTGATCTCTTTATACGTAAGCTTTATATCTTTCCCCGAAATACTCTCTGAGAACTTTTCTATGAATTTTTGTGTCATGTCCATATATGCTCTATTGAAGAACTGTATTGGCATTTCATTCTCGCTGTCTACTTCTCTGTTCGGATTCTTCAGCATGTCGTCCAAGAATAACGTGTTGATCCAGTTTGATACGTCTACCTGGTCTTCTACACTGAGTTCTCCATCGAACCCTATACTATCCTCTGGTTTGATGTCGAACTCCTCAAATGACTCAGTAGACCCTTTTGCTATTTTCTTGATATCCTTCTCTATTTCTGCCATATGCTCCTTCATGAGCTTCGAGATATGCGTTCGTGTATCTTCGAGTATTTTCCCCGTGATATTTTTTCCTGGCATGACCTTGCCACCTATGATCGGAGCACCCCAATATCTCGATGTTACACTATCTACGTTCGGTGTCTCTATGAGTCTTTTGTCCCCTGTGTTCAGGAGTCTTTCTTGCAACCCT
>JAOZOG010000146.1 GCA_029933395.1 Sulfurovaceae bacterium
TCGCCATCGAGGCTTCCGAAGCCGATGAAGGGGTGCTATCGGTAAGTGTCGACTATCGTGTACGCAGAACGGACAATCGATTCAATCTTGTCTACCCCTTCTACCTGAAAGAGGGAAGATAGCATGAAAAAGATCCCGACACCCAAACTGGACGCAAGAAAACTGAGTGACTTGGAATCCCTGCTTGCAAAGCGGGCCGTGCACTATACACCCGAGTGGCAGGCAACCGATGAAAAGGATTCCGGCACGGCGCTTCTGAAAATATTCTCCTATATGGCCGAAACGGTGATCCACCGTTTCAACCGGGTGCCAAACAAGAGTCTCATCGCCTTTTTGGATATGATCGGCATCAAACTGCTGCCTGCGAGATCCTCGAGGGTTCCGCTTACATTCAAACTCGCCAAAGGTACGCAGAAATCGATCGTTGTCCCGGTACGGACCCAGGCCGCCGCCGGCAAAAGCGAAACACATGACGAACTTCCATTTGAAACGGAAAAAACACTCCTTGCCATCCCCTCTGCGATCAAAAAGGTCGTAACCGTCGATCCTAAAGCCGATACGGTCTATCTTCCCCCTGCCTCTTTCCCGATAGCGGAATCGATCCCGAAAACGAGACTGAAATACAAAATGCTCTCTTCGGCCTCGAAAGGTTCACAGATTTTGCAGCTCGACCACGTCAGCGAGTTGAAAAAGGGCGACTTTCTGAAGATCGAAGGAAAAAAGGGCGACGAATATGATGTAATTACCGCCGTTTCCGGAAATATCGTCACCCTTGCCGACGCCTTGTTGCATACCTATCCTGTCGATACAGAGGTGGAAAAAATCACCGATTTTCTGCTCTTTAAGGGCAAAAATATGCAAGAGCACAGCCTCTATATAGGCCATCGAGAGCTCTTCAACATAAAAAGCAGGGCCCAGTTCATTCTCTCCATCACCCATGCCGGTGCCCAGGCGGACACCAAACCGCTGAACGTTTCATGGGAGTACTGGGGCGAAGCCGAAGGAACCGAAGGGGAGCATTGGCGTAAATTTGCGGTCACGGACAGTACCGGCGGTCTCAGCAGCGACGGCGAGATAACACTTCTCAAATCGTTGGCCGGGGAGATGAAAGAGAGGGAGATCAACGGTATCAAGAGTCGCTGGATCCGCTGCAGACTCGACGAGCCGCTGATCGCCGATACGACACGTAAGCTTCCGCTGCTGGACAATATTCTTTTTCGGGTCAGATCCGCAGGCCAAAAGCTGCTTCCCGACCTTGCCTTCAGTAACGAAACCCCTCTTGACGTTTCAAAGCCCTTTACACCGTTCGGAAAAGAGCCAAGAATATTCGACGGTTTCTCCATCGCCAGCAAGGAGGCCTTCTCCAAAAAGGGAGCGAAGGTCACTCTTGATTTCGAGATCGACTCCAATCTCGGCGCCCCCTGCGCCATAGAACACGGCAAAGAGATTCTGCTCTTTGCGAGAGGCCCGGGCGGCAGGCTTGTAGAAATAGAGACTAAAAGCGGCGGAGGCAATGAAACATGGAGAGATCACGGCGTTTTGCCGGGAACGAAAATCGCTTTCAGCGCACAACCGGCTGCCATCTCGCCGAAGGGCGAAAATCTGCCGGAAATTTCAGTATTCGTTCGCACCGAAAACGGGCACCTCGTTGAACGATCCATCGAGAGGGTCTATAACGGTACACCGTGGAAGTGGCTCGATCACGGTGTTCCCGCAACCAACATCAAAACGGCATCCGATCCGGCAGTGATCTATGACGCGTCCGAAATATCCGTATTTGTCATCGGGTCGGACGGGAAACTGTACGAATTTTACCGTGCCTCTTCGGATGAATCCGGTGAATGGATCGATCATGGGCATCCGGGAAATGTATTATTTCGATTTTCTCCTGCCGCAATCAAAGATGAAGCAAATACTGGTAAAAGTATTGTATTCACAATCGGTGATGACGGACGTCTCTATGAACTCCAATCGAGGATGGGGATAAACAAGGGTGATGTGTGGAAAGAAGATTTTGGCTCGCCACCTTCGGTAACGCTGGAATCCAGACCGCTGGTTTCACCCTATAAAGTATCCAATGTAACCGAAGCCAGAATATTTGCAAACGGATCGGACGGAAATTTGTGGGAGATTGATTCGAATAGGAACGGTTGGAAAAGCTCGAAGCCGGAATGGATGAATCTCGGCCGACCGGATGGAGCCCTGATCGATTCACCTCCCCACGGTTTTCTGGAAAATGCGAAATTGAATGAAAATCCCTATATATTCGTCAAGGGGAGCGACTCCGCACTCTGGGAACTAACCGATATAAGGACCGGCTCGTGGGTGTGGGTCTGCCGTCGGGCACCGGCAAAAACCAGACTTCTTTTTTCCCCATTTGCTCTTGACACTTCGGAAACCATGTACGTTTTTTTCGCTGGATCCGACCAAACGATTGTGGCGTGGAACCCCACAGAACGCTGGAAAGAGTACAAAGATCCGAATGCGACGACACCCACTCCATCGCTCTCCTGGGAGTACTGGAACAAAAAGGGATGGGTCATTTTAAAAGGCCTCGAAGACGGTACGCAAAATCTTATCGAAAGCGGAACCGTCACGTTCGTTTTGCCCGATAAAATCGCCGAGACGGAAGTTGCGGGTCAGAAAAACTACTGGATACGGGCAAGGATCGTAGGCGGCGATTACGGAAAGGAGATGTTTGCCGTGGCACAGCCGAAAAAACTCCGCGTCTATACATCCATCACAACCGGAATGCAGGCGGCTTTGCAGCTGATCTCCTCCAAAAGTTCCGTCAGGCCGCCGCTTGTCAACCGTCTGACGATCAGCTACTCGCTTGAAACCGAGCAACTGCCAAGACAAACGGTTGCCTTCAACAACCTCGGTTTCTTGAACCATACGGAGGCGTCGAGGACGCACGGCAAGTATTTTGCTCCTTTTGTACCGCTGCAAGAGAGTGAAAAAACGATCTATCTCGGGTTTGAACGCTATTTCAAAGGGGGACCGGTACGCATCTTTTTTGCCGCAAAAGAGCTTGCTTTCAGCGGAGAGAAGAAACCTAAACTGCAGTGGTCATGCAGCCGTGGCCGGATGTGGAGCGAACTCAGCTATCTCGATGCCACCGAGGGGCTCATCAAAGCGGATATTCTCGATCTGGCGCTTCCGGGTGATTTTTCGGCCCGCTCCATCTTTGGCCATTACCTTTACTGGATCAAAGGGAGCATGGTACAGGGCGAGTATGAAACCTCTCCGCTGCTAAAAGGGATCTACCACAACACTGCGTGGGCGATCCAGGCCGGGAGTGTCAAGGATGAAATCCTCGGATCAAGCGATGCGGGGCCGGATCAGACTCTCTCTTTCCGACACATTCCCGTTTTGGAGGGAGAGGAGATACGCGTACGCGAAATCCTCTCGCAAGAGGAGAAAGAGCGTATTGCACAGGCAGCGGAAGAGAGAGCCCTGTTCGAGATTAAAAACGAGGAGAGCAAAGTGACGGAAACGTGGGTGTTGTGGCAGGAGGTTCCGGATTTTTTCGATTCCGGTCCCGACAGCCGCCACTATACCCTCGACCGCGCAACGGGGGAACTCCGTTTCGGTGACGGCGTAAACGGAAAGATTCCGCCTGCCGGCGATGACAATATCAAGGCATTTTTCTACCAATCTGGCGGCGGTTTGGACGGAAATGTCGCAGCGGAAGAAATCGAGACACTGAAATCCTCTGTCGGTGGGGTAAAAGAGGTCTTCAACCCGGTGGCTGCCGACGGAGGCGCCGATACGGCATCGGTCGATCAGATGCTGAAGATCGGACCAGCCATGATCAGCCACCGAAACCGTGCGGTATCGGCCGAAGATTTCGAGTGGCTGGCCAAAGAGGCCTCGAGAAAAGTGGCACGCGCAAAATGCCTGCAGGGTACAGACCGCCGGAACACCAAAGAGAGGGGCAGGGTAACGATCATCATCGTTCCCGATTCTCCGGAAGTGAAGAAGCCGATTCCTTCGCTCGAATTGAAACGATCCGTACGCAGGTATCTCGAGAGCCGTTGCTTCACCGCTCTGGCACGCATGGGGTATATTGACATCAAGGGGCCTCTCTATGTGGAGGTGGGCGTGAAAGCCGAGATCTATGTTACCTCGATAGATATGGCGACCAAGACGGAGCGCAGGGTCCGCCGCATGCTGGATGCTTTCTTACACCCGCTAACCGGTGGTCCGGAGGGTGAAGGGTGGTTGTTTGGACGTGGTGTCAACGCTTCGGATCTCTATGCCATGCTGGAGTCTTTGGAGGGTGTGGACCATGTAAAAAATCTGCAGCTTTGCGGCGACGGTAAGATATTTGCCGATCGCATAGAAGTGGAGCAGGATGTCATGGTGGCCTGCGGCAGACACTGGCTCGAGATCAAAATAGCGAAGGGAGGGTAGAGAACATGGGACTTCCGATACCCAATCTGGACGACAAGACATTTGACGAGATCGTACTCGAGGCGCGTACACTGATCGCAAGATACGCCCCCGACTGGACCGACCACAACCTCCACGATCCGGGCATGACATTTATCGATCTCTTTGCCTGGCTGGCGGAGGCGCAGATATACCGGCTGAACCGGATCACCGACGCCGAGTACCTGAAATTTCTGAAGATGGTCGGCATCCGGCCTTCTCCTGCCCGTCCGGCAGAGGTCGAGATCACTTTTAGGGATATAAAGAAAGAAAGAAGGATCGAAGAAGGATCTGCGATTGTCACGATTGCAGGTTCGGAAAAGATTGCATTTAAAACTGTGGAAGAGACTTCTCTTGTTTCGGCAAGGCTGGAAGCCGTTAAAACGGCGATCGAGGGAAGGATTATCGACCACACCCGTGCAAACGAAACGGAGGGGATACATTACCACCCCTTCGCAAAAGAGGCTCCAGCGGGTGCCTGTCTGCTGCTCGGTTTCAGCGGGGAGATGCCGCAAAAACAGATGCAGATCGTTTTTCATCTCTACGAAGAGGATCTGCCCAAACCGGGCCGCCATGGCGAAGAGAAGGCCCGGCTCCTACCCTCCGTCGACCTGGTCTGGGAGTATTTCGGAGGTGGGAACTGGAAGCGTCTAACCGTCAAAAAAGATATGACGTACGCTTTGAACAGCAGCGGCAGAATTATCTTTGAAGAGATATCTTCCATGGACAGAATGGAAGAAAAGTACTGGATACGCGCCAAAATTGCCGGAGGGCACTACGAGATCGTCCCGAAAATCGACCGGATCCTTCTGAATACGGTAACGGCCATACAGATAGAAACGATCGAAAACGAATACCTGGGATCAGGGGACGGGATGCCCGATCAGCGCGCAGTGCTGCAAAAAGCTCCGGTCATCGAGGGAAGCCTCTCGATAAAGATACAGATGGAAGACGGACTGTGGGAGCTGTGGGAAGAGGTGGAGGATTTTGACTCCTCCGGCCCGAACGATCCGCACTACATGTTTGACCCAATCGGCGGAGAGATCACTTTCGGCAACGGTCTCAACGGCAAAATAT
>JAOZOG010000536.1 GCA_029933395.1 Sulfurovaceae bacterium
AAAAGAGGCTATATCAACGATATGAACGCATGCGGAAGCAGTGTCTCTATGGTATGTTCCGAAACCTCCGAAGCGGAAGCATAGACATAGACCTTTGCTTTCCCAAGAGACTGCTCTGCGATCACCTGGCGGCAGGAGCCACAGGGAAAAGCGGGGATGAAGCTGCCCGCTTCATTTCTTGCAAGAATGTGTACCTCTTTGATCTCTCCGGGTCTGACTCCTCCTGTAACCGCTGAAAAGATGGCGTTTCTTTCGGCACAGATGGTCGTAGGATAGGCTACAGACTCCACATTGACGCCTTTATAGTGTTTCCCTTCCATGGTCACGACAATGGAAGCCACATGGAATCCTGAATACGGGGCATAGGCATTTTCAAGCAGAGTGTTCAATTCGGAAAAAAGATTCATTACGCCAGATCCTCCAGAGTGATCTTTTCGAATACCATCTGTTCGAAAGAGTTGTTTTCAGCCTCTATTTTGATCGCCGAGAGCAGCCGCTCTTTTGCCTCTTCATACTGTGACTGGGTACGTGCATGTACCATGGCAAGCGGCCTCTTCTCATCTGCTTTCTCTCCCAAAGCGATGAAATCGGAGAAACCGACAGCATAATCGATGCTGTCCGTAGGTTTCCGCCTTCCTCCGCCCATAGCCACTACAGCCAGGCCGATCTGACGCGTGTCCATAGCAGTGACAACTCCATCTTTTGGGGCATAGACCGGTCTGATGATCTCCGCTTTTTCCAAATAGTCGTCATACCTCTGCATGAAATCCGCCGGACCACCCAGTGCAGTGACCATATCGGCAAACACCTCGGCAGCCTTGCCGTTGTCAAGTACTGCCTGCAGTTTCTCTTTCGCTTCAGTTTCATCTGCAGCAAGCCCACCAAGCAGCAGCATCTCCGCACATAGTGCCATAGTCACTTCATGCAGGCGCGGATTGCGGAAGGTCCCGTTCAGGTACTCCACCGCCTCGCGTACTTCAACGGCATTGCCGGCACTCGATGCAAGTACCTGATCCATATTGGTGATCAGTGCTGTTGTTCTGCACCCTGCCCCGTTGGCCACGGCCACGATACTCCGGGCAAGTTCCCTGGAACCTTCGTAGTCGGGCATGAATGCCCCGCTTCCCGCTTTGACATCCATGACCAGGGCATCCAGTCCCGCAGCCAGTTTCTTGGAAAGGATGGATGCGGTAATGAGCGGTATGGACTCCACTGTCGCCGTCACATCGCGTATGCTGTAGAAACGTTTGTCCGCAGGGGCGAGGTCACCTGTCTGGCCGATGATCGCCACACCGACCTCTTTGACCACCTTTCTGAACAATGCATTATCCGGCGAAGTGTTGTAACCGGGAATGGCATCGAGTTTGTCGAGCGTTCCGCCGGTATGTCCCAGTCCCCTGC
>JAOZOG010000537.1 GCA_029933395.1 Sulfurovaceae bacterium
AGTCAAGCCAGGATTTGATCGCCTGGAGCGCACCGATGAGTTTCTGGTTCCCCACTACAAAACCAACCCTCCAGCCTGCCATATTGTAGGACTTGGAAAGGGTATAGGCTTCGACCGCCACATCTTTTGCACCTTCGACCTCCATGATGGAGGGGGTACTGTACCCGTCAAAGGTGATATCCGCATAGGCGATATCCGAAATGATGTAAAAACGCTTCTCTTTTGCCAAAGCTACCAGTCTCTCATAGAACTGCGGTGTCACAGTTGCTGTCGTAGGGTTGTGCGGAAAATTCACTACAAGGAATTTTGCCTGCGGTACAGAATTGTCCAATGCCTCTTCAAGGTCGGAGAGAAAACGGTCTTCATCGACCTCAAAAGTCTCCTCGTCAAAGATCAGATGCATCTTCTCCACATTGGCACCGGCCAGAATGAATGCCTGAGAGTGGATAGGATAGGTAGGATCCGGAACGATCGCGACATCGCCCGGGTTGGAGATCGCCTGTACAAGGTGGACATACCCTTCTTTGCTACCCATGGTCGCTACGATCTCCTTATCGGGATCGAGATCAACATTGTATTTTCGCTTGTACCAGTCACTCATGGCCAGACGAAGTTTATATATCCCTTTGCTTGCACTGTACCCGTGTGTCTTGGAACGCTGTGCCACTTCACAAAGCTTGTCGATGATAGGCTGCGGTGTATCGGCATCGGGATTTCCCATGGAAAAATCAATGATATCATGCCCTTTACGCCGCAGATCCATCTTCAGGTCGTTTATTTCAGCAAAAAGGTACTTGGGTAATCTGTTTATCTTTTCAAATTGTATTTCGTCAAACATAATCTTTCTCTCTTAATAATTTTCTGAACTGTTTATTTCATTATCGTTCTTCTCTGTCCCGCTCTCATTCTCTTCTGCTGTGATCACCTGCTTGATACTGAGTTCTCCATTCGACTCCACCATATCGGCCGGCATCATGTTCTCTACATTCTTCGCTTCATTGAAGGGTAACAGACTTTTGAGCTGCGACTGGTCGAACTGTGTAAAGAAGAACCAGGAGGCATATCCCAAAAGGATGGGTACAATGAGCCAGAGCCACTTCGATCTGCCTCTTCTTTCTTCCACGATAGGCAGACCGAGTGTCACACTCTCATCTTCCGCTTTCTGTTCATAGTAAGCCAGGGCTTCTTCTTTGAGTTTGCTTAGATCTATCTTGTACTCTCTCTCAAGGATAGAGATGAATCCGAGTGTCTTTACTCTTTTGATGGCACCGAAATCATTGTTCATAAGACGTTCAATATTCTCTTCTGCAATATTGGTCCTCTCACTTATCGTTTTCGTACTGTTCTCTTCAAGTAACTCATTTAACTGCATAACCCATCCTGTGTATTAAAATTGCTGC
>JAOZOG010000538.1 GCA_029933395.1 Sulfurovaceae bacterium
TGTCAGTGCGTTTGCCGGGCAGGTGGTAACGATCGTTCTGAGTGCCTCGCTGATGCTGATCGGCATCGCCGGAGTGATGCTCTGGATGAACTGGATACTGGCACTGCTGGTCTTTATGCTCAACCCTCTTTTTCTCGGCTTTTCGCGTATTCTGGGCCGCAAGACAGGCGAACTGCTGCGTCGCCAGCACCAAGCCTATCAACTCTATCATGAACTTCTCAATGAGACACTGGAACTCTTCATTCAGGTGCGCGCAAGCAACCAGGAGCGAAATTTCTTCGGCATCCTGCAAAACAGAGCAAAAGAGATAGAGAGCGCGTCACTGGATTATGGCTACAGGGCATCGGTAGCCCACAGCAGCTCCACACTGCTGACCAATACCGTCGTAGATATCTTCCGCGCCCTGGGTATCGCAGCGGTTGCCTACTCAGATTTGACAATCGGAATGATGATCGCATTTCTTTTCTATCTCTCTACACTTGTTTCGCCAGTGCAGCAACTGATGGGCCTGGCCATCAGCTACCAAAACACCAAGCCTGCCCTGGATCGCATCAACACCCTGCTCTCACTCTCCCTTGAGCCGCACTATCCGCACAGAGCCAATCCGTTCGCAGATACCGTAACAACTTCGGTTGCACTGAAAAACGTCTCTTTTGCCTACCATAGCGGCAGAGAGATCCTGCACAGTGTCAGCCTGCATGCGAAAGAGGGCCGGAAGATCGCACTGATCGGGCCAAGCGGCAGTGGAAAGACAACTATCGCCAAGGTGATGGTCGGCTTCTATCCCATCCACTCCGGGGAGATACTCTATGGAGATATTCCTATCGAAGAGATAGGACTCCCCATCGTGCGGGAAAACGTTGCCCTGATGCTACAGGAGGCACTCTTTTTCAATGATACCATCCGGATGAATTTAACCCTCTCGAAAGATCTGAGTGACGAAGAGATATACGAAGCCCTCCGGGCAGCACAGATGGAACATTTCATCAAGAGCCTGGATGACGGACTCGATTCACTCATAGGCAAAAACGGCATCCGTCTCTCCGGTGGACAACGCCAGAGACTGGCTATCGCCAGAGTGATACTCTCAGATCCAAAGATCGTCATTTTCGATGAAGCGACCTCGGCACTGGATAATGAGACAGAGTCGCATCTCTATGACACCTTGGCACCATTTTTGACCAATAAAACAACCATTATCATTGCCCACAGAACAACAACGATCAAACAGGCCGACTATATCTATCTTATTGACAAGGGAAGCGTAAAAGCAGAGGGTACCTACCGGGAACTTCGAAATAAAGGATTGATCAGGGAAGATTTTGATGAGTATACTGAGTAATTTGTGGATGGTGGAGAATATCGGGATCGAACCGACGACCTCTTCGCTGCCAGCG
>JAOZOG010000539.1 GCA_029933395.1 Sulfurovaceae bacterium
ACCCGAGAGACGAAATCATACCGATCGATACCAATATCGCCTATGGGGACGAATCCGGTACACTCTACTATGCGGACCCGCGTCCAGAAGAAAACGGTCTGAACCGGGCACTGCGTATCGATTATCTGAATATGCGCTATGAAGAGTTGGCATGTGACGGCGTCAATCCCCATTCGATCGACCGTGCCGGAACGACACAGAAATTCTATATGCGGACACAGAACTCCTACTCTTTCGATGTGGTCAATTTCCAAACACACGAGGTCAGAACGATCGATATGAACCACACCCGCGCCGCAGACGGGAGTGAACTCTATCATAGGCCCAGAGCGAGCGGTGCCTACAATAAAACGTACAATATCCAGCTCCTTTCCGTCAAAAACCGACCGGCCGTCGATGTGATCGACGTGAAAAACGACGAGATTCTGACGGTACTAGGAGACAACAGCGATTACAATCTCAGTGAAGAGATCGTGTCAAACGGTGGCAGCGGTTCGGCTACAGGACACGCGCTTTGGTTCGACGAAGACCACCTTGGGGTTGTCGACCGGGTTCATTCACTCGTCTGGCTCTATCGCGTTGAAAAGGATGCATCCGGCAAGCTTCGATTTACGGAGCTTCAACGTTTCTCCACCGAATATCCCGTTCACGTGGTCGAACGTGTCGAACACGCGAAAAACGAAGAAGACACATATCTATTCTATTCGACGATCGAAGGGGATGTCGACAGCAAACGTGCGCCAGAAATCATCGAAATCCGGTTCGATCCTTTCGCCGAAACGCTCGAGGAGACCGGAAAGCGCGTCGGCCTGGCTGCAGGTACGCAGACCGGCGCTTCGATCAAACCGACCACCCACCATCTTGGCATCACTCCGGACGGCAAAAAGATGATCGTCCCGGTTTTCGACGGACACATCTATATCATAGACAGAGAAAGTTTCCAAATAGAAAAGATTCTCGTAGGTGAACTGGGAGCGGCACATGTCAACTTCTCGGAGATAGAGAACGTGGCCATCGTCACGAACCATTTCAGCAGATATGTGACGATCATCGATCTCAAGGATTTCGAAATCGCAGCGGAAGTGGAGATCGGCCACCATGCCTTCGACCCGGACGAAAAACATCTGCTGCAGCCGCACTTCAGTTACGTGGATCCCGACGGGCGCTACTTCTACACATTTGCGACACAGGATGGCGATTTCGTCAAAATCGACCTCGAGACGCACGAAGTCGTCGAACGTCTCCATACTGGCGGAGCTCCGGAGCAGGCCCACTCCTAAAGGAGAGGCCTCACCTTTGACGAAAGCTGTGAAAGCTTTCGTCCGTTACCTCAGACGTATCAGTTCGAGAGGATTGATGTGTCTGTTCTTCTGGGTCACTTCGAACATCAGCT
>JAOZOG010000540.1 GCA_029933395.1 Sulfurovaceae bacterium
TTTTGTCTATTCTCCAGAGGGTGAACCTCTTTTTAAATTTGGCACAAAAGGGGGATCTTCGGGGAAATTGTCGAGATAATACTCTAGAAGTTCCTGACCCTTATCGTACCATCCTTTAGCTGCGTAGGCATATTGCATATTGAGATATGATAAAAAGCTTTCATCTTTATCCTGGATTCGTACATTAAAGAATTCCATAGCTTTGTCCCATTCCTCCAATTCGTAATACAAGATTCCGAGATTGACAGTTCCAATAGGGTCGGTCGGATAGATTTCCAATAATTTATTGTACGCCTCGAAGGACTTATCATATGTCTTCTCTGACATCCTGTAGAATTCGCCCTGGATGAGGTGTTTTTCTCGATCCGAAAGTCGATCTGTCAATTCAAATGCTTTCTGAATGTATTTCTTCTTTGCTGACTCATAACCATAGTTGCTGTAGGTCATGGCCATGGATCTGTACGCCATGGCAAACTCGGGATCGATGGCGACGGCCTTCTCCATGGCTTGGATGCTTTTTCGGCCTTCTCCTCTGTTGTGATAATCTCTTCCCTCCGTGTAATATTTGAATGCTTCGGGAGAGCTGGTCGTGATTTTGTCCACATCTCTATCGATATCGCTGGCAATTTCTTCGGCCGACAGATCCAAATTCGTTTTGATTTTCCTCGTCAGCTCGTCAATCATAGGGAAAAGGTTTTCCTCACCCTTCCCCTCCACTTGCTCAGAACCGACTGTTTTCTCGGTGAGAGCATCTTGTAGGGTCACATTGATTCTTATGAAATCCCCTGCCTTTGCATAATTCCCGACCAGGATGTGGTTGGCCCCTCCTTTGGTCGCCACCTGCTTCAAAACGTCTGAAGAGTAACTCTTCACATCCACCTGGTTGAGATCGCTTAGAATGGCATACAGCTTTTCCCCACTCAATACCTCGATGTATTTTGACTGTGTCAGATCTGCGATGACCAGACTCGAAATCATCTTTCTCCAGTGATCAAGGCTCTCATCTCCTGTGTGGTTCTCAAAATACATGACTGCCAATATTGGTTTACCTGAAGGAACGGATATGGCTTCTTTTTGCGGAAGAAGCTGCCAGATAAGGATTGCGGCTGCAACGATAAAAATACCTATCAGCGCCGGCATGAACAGCTTTTTTATGCTGAATTGGACGGTGATTTCTCTGGAAGTGAAAGGCTTTCTTTCCGGGATGGCTTTCTCTGTGGTGGGGATTCCTTTCTCTATGTTTTCAAGCTCTGCACAAAGATCTGCTGCAGACGGGTATCTCTTTTCTCTTTCTTTTTCCAGACAGCGCAGTATAGCTCGGTTGAGATCATCGGGGATATGGGAATTGAGCTCTTTGGGATTTTGGGGTGTCTCGCTTTTTTGTTTT
>JAOZOG010000541.1 GCA_029933395.1 Sulfurovaceae bacterium
TTCCCTGAACGGCAACTCTCCAATAATCTATCATACGAATAACACGCTTCATGGTACTTATCTTTCAGAAAATGATTATCTTTCAGGTATTGTTTATAGAACCGTCGCCTCAGATTCGGTCTTCTGGCATTTTCATGTCCGCTTCCCAGGTTGATCATCTTGGCTTCATATTGACGAATAGTTCTCATAGGAAAGTGCAGAACCTCGACACATCCTTCTCTTTCAACTTCCGCACCAAGCCCGGAGACACTGTGATTGCCAAGTGCCACACAGACCGATGCAGCAGCACGATGTGCTACTTTTGGAGGCAGAGGTTTGCCTATAGGATTTTTCGACTCTTTCTCTCTGTAGATCATTTTCTGAAAAAACAGCACCCTTTCATCCTGGCACACCGGAACGAAATTGAACCGCTCCGCCACTACGATATTGACATCCTGCTCCATAGACCCGAACAGATCTTTCAGCGATCTGTCTTCATCTGCAGCTATCCAGAATTCATCCGCGTCGTTACTGATAACCCAGTCGGCCCCATACTCCAGATATGCCTCTCTCGCCAGTTTGGTGGCCCACTCCGAAGGACTCCAGACACTGCTCGGTTCGTAATGATACTTCAGCACTCCCTGCTTCTCGTACTCCTTCAGAATCCCGGCCGTACCATCTGTCGATGCATTGTCTATAGCGATAAAAAAATCCACACCCTGATGCAGATGAAATTCTATATTTTCACGTATGATATCCTCTTCGTCCCTGACGAGTAATGTCATAATCAGTTTCAATTTGCCCCCTGTTACTGTTTCCATACCATCCGACTACTCCTGCATCATCGACAAAATCTGCCTGATGCTCTTCTTTACCTTGCTGCTGTAAAAAAGTTCGTCATACTCCATCTTCTCATATATGGAACCTACCTGAAGAGTCGATCCTGCCCTCGATTGCGCATAGAGAAAATCATCATGGAAATTCTCATAAATATCCCCGATCAGCGCATCGTCGAGGATACGACAATCACACTCCCTGTTCAAAAAAGCATCCTCGAGAGGGCCTACGTCAATATTTTTAAATCTTCTGTTTCGCAGAAGATAGAGCAGTGTCTGCCTCGAGTTGAGACCCGGATTGACCAGAGTACCCTCCTCTCCTGCCTCCACTCCCTCTATTCCGACTGCTTTCAGAAAATCGGTTTCGATCCTCCCCCCGGCGAAACTGCTTTTGTCAAATATCCTGACGATGATATTCTCCGCACCGACAGCATCATCCCATCTCTTCAAAAGCCTCCTGTGCTCTATCCATTGACTCCGCCATCGATAGAAATCGGAAATACTCTTTTTGTACCGGTTGACTCTGCGAACCCACTCCCGATAGCAGGATTCGATGTAGTCTACCGGGT
>JAOZOG010000542.1 GCA_029933395.1 Sulfurovaceae bacterium
CCAAAGCTTTTGGCGAATTTCTTTATCATACTTCTCGATAAACGCTTCTTTGTTCCATTTGTGTCGGTTCTTGATGATATCCAACCCACTGAAAACTCCCAAAACCGACTTTCGCACAGTCGGAATGATTTTGTCGGGATCATTGGGATCACAATGTTTTGCCGAATAGACTGTATCTTTGTGTGATGATGCCGATAGCGGCTTTTTGTTCACCCAGTACGAAACACTACGTTTTCCCCCGAACATATCCCTGTACCAGATACTCTCTTCACCCATAGACATAAACCGCTCATACGCCTCCTTGATATAGTCCGAAATAGCTACCCCTTCGATATGCGGCGTAAACTTTTCCCACAGCTCTTTGAGTTCGATTTCGCTCTTGCCATAATTATCTCTGAGCAGTCTATGCAGTCTGTTTTGCCATCCGCGACTGAGCGTAGCAAGGATCAATGCATCTTCGGCATGGTGGAAATTGGTATCTCTGCTTTTTGATTTGATACCTAGTATCGCCCTGGTTTTGGCTGTGGTTCTTCCTGGAATATTTCGTATGGCTGTTCCGTTTTTTCTGTACTCCATATTCACAAATGGATAGTACATCTTCAAGACTTCAGCAACAAGCGCCTCAAGATAACTCGTAGCTCTGAGCGCTTTGGTATCCTGCACCTCCACATATATCTCATCCATTGATTTTGCCAGGAGATTTTTTCTTTTTTTCCAGGTGATCAGGTGCTCGGCAAAAAGTTGCTCGACCCAGTTGACATATGTTTCATTTTCATTCAGCCAATCCATAGGCAGACGATTTGACTTTTTCATATTGCTGTCCCTGTGGGCGATGACCAGATTGTAATCGGCACTCAATCCGCCCAGAGAACGTGGAACGATATGCTCTATATCCGCCCTCCCCTCGAACAGATCGCTGATATTGATCACATCTCCGGTATAGATATCGATAAATTTTTGTGACTCCAGCAATTTGATCTTTCGTGCCATTTTTCGATCGACGGAAGGGAACTCTCTCTTGTATTCATTTACAATCTTGTCTATCTCTTTCTCTTTTTCTCTCATAGATTTATCGATCGCATCCTGAATACTTTTCGGCAGAGCATCCCTGGCACTCTCTACGACGATCTCATCAAATACACCATATCTCCAACTCAGATCGGCAATGCGCTGCAATGTCCAGGATGCCAATGATTTGACAGCGTGATTGTTGATACTGTTTTGATGCTGTTCAAAAAGATTGTTTTTGCCAAGATGAAGATGCCGTAACGATTTTGGATAGGTACTATAGTCTTCAGAAGTCTTGATACCCAGTATCTCTTTGATCTGTACTTCGTTTCTGCCTTCACTGAAATAAGGCAATGCTTCCTTGATAAATCTGTG
>JAOZOG010000543.1 GCA_029933395.1 Sulfurovaceae bacterium
ACTATGCAGGTGTGGTCACCAAAGCATACCGTCATGCCATCGATGACTACTATGCAGAGGATTTCGAGGCCGGCCGCTATCAGCGTGAACTCAATACGACACAGAACAGGGGCTTTACCGATGCCTATCTGATATCCCGTCCGTTCGAACGGAACGATACCGAATCGCATGAATTCTCCATACAGTATGGAACGCATCAGGTCGCAGGTCTGGTAGGGGAAGACGGATCGACATGGCGCTGCAAGGACAAGACCTGTGTGGGAGACAGTGTGGAGATCGTTCTCCCTGTAGGTGCAAGTGTGGAACTTGTAGACAATGAATACGGCAGGATCGACGAAGTGGCCGGACAGTACTGGCTGACCTTCAAAAAGATCGTTACCAAAGAAGGGAAAGAGCTGGAGTGTGTACACAGTGGGAACCTCAATGCTCTCGTCCTGCCTGCCAAACTGCCTGGCTATACCATCCTGAGACGGAAAATAGATGAAGCTCTTGAGAAAAAAGGGCTTACCGAGGCATCAACACCCATGAAACTTGAACCAAAGGATGAGAAGTAGTTTGATTATAGAAAAATGTATACTTGAGTACAGTAGTATACTATTGGGTTGAGGTATACATTTACAAAATGTCATAAACCAGATTGCACAGTATATGTGTTGATAATTGTGTAAAAATCAAAGGAAAAACAGCATGAAATTCGTATCGATCGTAATCGGAAGCAAAAGTGACTACAGTGTCATGAAAGAGTGTGCAGAGACGCTGCAGAAGTTCGGTGTACCTTATGAGCTTATCATCTCATCGGCACACAGGTCTCCGGAGAGAACAAAGAACTATATCAAAGCAGCAGAGGAAAAGGGTGCACAAGTCTTCATTGCAGCAGCAGGTATGGCAGCACACCTTGCAGGGGCATTGGCAGCAAGTACGACCAAACCGGTCTTGGGTGTACCCATGGAGAGCGGCGCACTTAAAGGTGAGGATGCACTTCTGAGTACAGTGATGATGCCCGGCGGAATGCCTGTGGGTACCGTGGCCATCGGTAAAGCAGGTGCGGTCAATGCTGCCTACCTTGCCATACAGATCATGGCACTCGGAGATGATGAACTCAAAGTGAAACTTCAGGAAGACAGAATTTCCAAAGCCAAAAAAGTAGAGCTTGACTCTTCCGAGATCGAAACGATCCTGTAAGGGCAGTGCAGAGGGTGGGGTTTGCTACCTTTTCCTTGTTCCCATGCTTTGCGTGGGAACGAAATTTTAACAAATTGTACAGAAAGAGAAAATATAGATGAATAATGATGCAATCACATTCAGTGAGCTACTGTTGAAACTACAACAATTCTGGGCGGAGCAGGGATGTAATATCGTACAGCCGTATGATATCCCGAGCG
>JAOZOG010000544.1 GCA_029933395.1 Sulfurovaceae bacterium
TGCAGGGCAATATCGATTTCAATGTGGGAAGCTGGAACTACTACAAACTGGGTGCTCGCTTCAGTGGCGGAAGTGACCGGTTTCGGCTGATGGTGGGTGGTTCGACCGAAAAAGGAGGTCAGTACGAAGACGGTGACGGCAATACCCTGGCCGACCAGGTCGACAACTATACCGAAACGCGTCCGGCCCTGCAAAAATTCAGGTTTACCGACCAATATCGCGACATGGATGCTTTTGAGAAAAAGACGGGCATGGTCAAACTTTTCGTGGATGTGACCGACAGTCAGGAGCTGCAGCTCAGCTATACCGTCAACCAGAGCGACGACGTACTCTATCCCAATACGCCGATGGATGCTCTCGAAGACAACTCCAATCTTTTCAATGCCAAATATACGCTCAGAAACCTGGGCGAATGGTCGAAAAAGGTAGAGTTGACGTTCTACAACTCGTGGGTCTATCATCCGATGGGAAACTATTACCGATATGCCGCCAACGGTCTGCACGGTGTGATCGAAAACGTCATGAACTCCAGAATCTACGGCGGTACGGTCAAAAACACGATGGATCTGTACGAGGGGGAACTCGCTGTCGGGCTCGACGCGAGCCGCCGTACCTGGAACGGAGAGTACCGTCATCACGACGGCGAGTACTGGTCGCCGAGCATCGACCACTCCAAAACCAAAGACTGGGCGGTTTTCGCCGAATATGACAAGCGGATCGACGCGTGGGATATCAATGCCGGCGTGAGATACGACGATGCCAGCACAGAGTCGGACGAACCCGGAACGGATAAAAACGACTACAGCTACCTGAGCGGCTATCTTTATACGACCTACCACTGGAATGAGACGACGAAGATCTTCGGCGGTATCGGATCGGCATCGCGGGTTCCGGACGGAAAGGAACTCTATCTCAAAAGCAAAGCGATGCCCACGAGCAGTTTGATCGGCAATCCCGATCTGGACGAGACGACCAACAACCAGATCGATCTCGGTATTGACATGCAGCCGTTCGAGGAGTTGGCGCTGCGTCTGAAAGGCTTCTACAGCAAGCTGAACGATTTTATCTTCTACAACAAAACGGTCGACAAATATGAAAACCAGGATGCGACGCTCTACGGTATCTCCGCCGATGCAACATACGCACTGAACGAAACCGTCTATTTCGACGGCGGCATCGCGTGGCTGCGGGGCAAAAAAGATGACCCTCTGACCAATCAGAGCGACAAAGACATGCCGAACATTCCGCCGCTCAAAGGTACGCTGGGTGCCAACTGGGATTTCGACGATACGGGATCGATGCGGCTCTCGATGGTGGCGGCGAGCGCCTGGAACAAATATGATGGAGACAATGGCGAACGGGAGCTTGGCGGATATGCCGTC
>JAOZOG010000545.1 GCA_029933395.1 Sulfurovaceae bacterium
GGTTTCTCTCGATGTTGCATCGTCTGGAGATCAATTTTTTCGTGATCGATGAGGCACACTGCGTGAGTGAATGGGGACATGAGTTCCGTGAAAATTACCGCCAGCTTTCGCTCCTCAAAGAGCAGTTTCCTGCTACGCCGGTCGCTGCTTTTACTGCCACCGCAACCACTGCAGTGGAGCAGGATATCGCGCAACAGCTTGGGCTGCAAAACCCGTTACGGGTCAGAGGCTCACTCTTCCGCTCCAATCTGACGATACGCGCCGAACATCGGATCAAAGAGGGCAGGGAGCAGCTGCTGGAGTTTTTGAAATCCCAAAAAGGAAACGCCGGTATTATTTATACCCTTTCGCGCAAATCTACAGAGAGTATTGCCCGTTTTCTGCAGAGCAAAGGGGTCGAAGCGGAAGCGTATCATGCCGGAATGGCTACAGAGAAGAAAAACAGCGTCTATGCTGACTTCGTCTCCGACCGTATCCAGATCGTGGTGGCGACGATCGCATTTGGGATGGGGATCGACAAGAGTAATATCCGCTTCGTCGTCCATATGACACTTCCCAAAACGCTGGAAAACTTCTATCAGGAGATCGGCCGTGCCGGGCGGGATGGTCTGGAGTCCGAGACACTGCTGCTCTTCTCTTCGCAGGATATTATCCAGCAGAAGATGTTTATCGATGACCTTCCCGAAACCCCCTACAAATCACACGCTTACAACAAGCTCGACAGTATGGTGCGTTTCGCCAAAGGTGAGATGTGCCGCCATCAGGCCATCGCTGCCTATTTCGATGACCGAATCGATGCGTGTCAACAGAAGTGTGACAACTGTTTACAGCCAGAAGTCAAGCGCATTGACATCACGACACCGGCAAGGAAGCTTCTGTCGGCCATCTACCGAACCCGGCAGAATTTCGGCCTGCATTATGTCATCGATGTTCTCCGGGGAAGCAAAGAAAAACGCATCCTTGACAATCACCATGACACGCTTTCGGTTTACGGAATTGGCGAGGAGTATTCCAAGGCACAGTGGTTGACAATCGCCGATCGGTTGCTTGAGCTGAATGCGGTGGAGATAGGAGAGTTCAAAGTCTACAAGCTGACGGATTTTGGAGCAGAAGTGATCAGGGGAGTACATGAAATCGAACTGCGTGAAGACAGGCTGGCGGTCAAGAAAGCAGCCGCCAGAAAACCCGCGGTTGATCTTGGAGAGTATGATGCAGAGATTTTTGAACAGCTCAAAGGATTGCGCATGGAGATTGCCCAGACTAACAATATTCCACCCTATATTGTCTTTTCCGACAAGACACTCAAAGAGCTCAGTATCAAGCTTCCTCGATCCAAAGAGGAGATGCTGGAGGTACATGGGATCGGAGAGGTGAAGTT
>JAOZOG010000546.1 GCA_029933395.1 Sulfurovaceae bacterium
GAAAAGAGAATTAGTGGGTACTGCTTGGTGCTGTCTTCGGCGGCACATATGCGCTCTGCACGGTAGTACGTTTTTAGGTAGTGCTGGAAGCTTTACAACAAATCCATCAAAGGATCGCAGCGATGACTTTGTAACAATAGCCGTTGAACGTATCGGTCTGACTCAGACAGAGATAGCGGTCATTTTCTTCCCACTCATGGCCGATGTCAAGTCTGGTATGGTCGAAGAAGCCAGGATCCGTAACGACCATCGAATAGAGGGTCCCATTGTAGAGAAATGTTCCGATGATTCTTTTATGGCCGCGGAAGTTTGTGCCGATACGAAAATGAATCGCATCGGTATGGACGAAATAGAGCGACTGGTGCCTACGGATGTTTCCCAACGCTTCGACGGGAAAACGATCGCTTCTGTCTCCATACATCCAAAGATGTTCGGGATTGTCGAGCATGCTGTGAAGCTGATCTCTTCGCGCTTTGAAGCGCTGTGTCCATCTCTTTGGGGCCAGCAGACAGTTTTCGGGCTGTGCAGGTATGGGTGCAGGTTTTTCGAACGTCATCTCGACATACTGCAAAGGTTTCGCGACGAAGATGCCGTAAGGGTTTTTCACCATCACTTTTTGACGGGGGAGCGCTCCGCCTTCCGGCGTCGTGACAGGGCGAATCCATTCGCCCGTGCGGATATCCTTTCCCGCGACACAATGTTCCCCCTGTTTGATTGAGTTGGCGAGAATGACAACAGACCGTGTAAAGGCCATGGAGAGTCCTTATCGTGAGATAAGGAATAATAGGCCATTGCATGGTCAAAACATGTCAATCAGAGATGGACGATATCGATGCTTTTTTCCGGGAAAATGCCGCAAAGATATTCCGCGGCGAGTCTGCGATGACACCTGTCCGCAGTGGGCTCGCTGCAGAGCAGGCAGGCGTTTTCGTACAGGGACGGGCCGACACGGCTCCCCAAATCGCGTTCCCGCAGTGTTCCTAAATAGATCCGTTCATAGTCCGGCCAGGAGATTTTCTCTTTTTTGTAGCCATCCAGGAGCGTTTTCGTGGGCGCCAGAAAGTCGTCATGCCGGTATCCGATGCCCGCGATCTTGTCCAGAAAAAAAGGAAGATCTCTTGCTTTCGTGAAACCGGCGAGCTGAGAGCGGTTGTTGAGGCGGATATCGACGAGAGTTTTCACACCGTTTTCCATGAGGAGACCGAAAAACTCTTCGGCGCTTTTTTGCGAGAAGCCTATGGTGTAGATGGTCATATCTCGTCCCCTTCCTTGGTGAATGCGTTGTAGGCGATGTCGCGGTTGCGCAGACGGTAGACCTCCTCCAGCATCGCCTCTTCGTCCATCAGCAGGTTGTGCCGGGGAAGTTTGTACTTTTCA
>JAOZOG010000147.1 GCA_029933395.1 Sulfurovaceae bacterium
ATGGTACTTCGTGTACGTCGTAAGCAGGTCGTTCGTCTGGTGCGCGGTGTCGTTCAGTCCTTTTATGGACATCTTGAGCTGCTTCACTTCGCTCTCAAGCTTGATGTTCAGCTCCGGTACGTGCGCGGCCTGTATGCCGATCCAGCTTATGACCGACACGAAGAACGTGATGGCCATACCGGCTATGATGGCCCCCGCGCTGAACTGTTTTACTCTCTCTGACATTTTTTCTCCTTGTTTTTATAGTGTCACGTCTTCGACAAGCTCGAACACATCTTTGACATAGGTCGTGATGTAGCTTCCGTCGTCTACCTGTATGTCGTAGCTGAACCGCCCGGCCGTTCCGACCGATGCCTGGTCGAAGTCGAACTGCACCACCCCGCCCGCAGCGTCATTCAGCGTTCCGGTTATCGTCACCGGGGTCGAAAGCCCTATGGTCATTTTCACGGTAGATCCGTTCAGGTCCACCGGAGACCCGTTCTCCTTGAGTGTCACGATGAGCGGGTAGGTATCTCCTCTGAATCGCTTGATCGCATTATTGGTCACAGCCATTGTCTATCTCCTTGTTTTTTGTCTCGATGTCCGCTTCAAGCGTCCTGCCGTCCACCTCCACGTCCATCACCATGCGCTGCACCTCTACGGAAAGCACCTGTTTTGAAATGTCCGCCTCCATGCGGTCAACCTGTATGTCCAGAACCATGTCGTCATAGGGTATGTACCTGTCTGTCCCGCCGCCGCTTATGTTCTGCAGATGCGTCAAAGCCGACACGTTGCTTACTGACGATTTGCTGTCGAGGAGTTCTCCGGTTGTCATATCGTGTACTCCCAGACAGCTTCGGAGATGGTCTCCTGGTTGGTCACGCCTTCTGTGTCCACAACAGCAGACCCTGTAGAGTCGTCGGTGATCTTTCCGACCGTCCCCCTCACGATGATCGTTCCGTTCGTCACCGTACTGTCCACCTTCAGCTGTCCGCTGTGGAAGTCAATACTCACAGCATCTGTCCCTGTACGGTTCGTAAGCTTCAACCCTCCGCTGTATCCGCGCACCGCAAGCCCCTGACCAGAGCCGCCCATGTCTATGGTAGGTGTGGAAGCCCCTGCAACACCGCTCCAGCAGTCCAGGAAGATGGCATCGGCACCGCCGCCGAGCGTAATGACACTCTCCATGAGTACAGAGTTGTAAATATATCCGTTGACGTAGTTCAGTGCGCCTATGTTGCACTCTATAGCGCTGCATTTGCCGTCAAGCACGCCGTTTATGGTAAAGTTCCTGAACTCGCATCCGTATGTTTCCGCACCGTCAAGCACCGTCAGGTGTGACCGTGTAGCATTCTGCCCCACAAGAGTAAACCCTTCAACAGCATCTCCGGTGTCAAGCGTAAGATCTCCACGTATGAACAGCGTATCGAAGCCCTTGTCGTTGGCTATAAAAATGGCATCCTGCACGTTGTTCACCGGGAACTCCATGTTTCCTGCCGGGTAGTCCGTACCGCTCAGTGAACTTGTAACATCCACAGAAACGACACCGCCGTAAGACGAGTACCTGAGCGCATCCTGCTCCTGCAGCGTAGCCGAAGCCGAAGAGGTCCGGTCAATGGTCACGAAAGCCGTCGGCTCCCTGGCGTCCATATCATCACCATTCTCATCTACGGCAACAAGGTTTCCCCCGTCAAGCGAGCATAGCACCCAGTCCGGCCCGCTTCTCGCTTCGAACGCCACTTTCGCGTTGAGCAGCTTGATGGTAAGGCCGACCTTTGTACCGCCTCCAAGGCTCTCTTTGCCAGAAGCGTCCACGATGCTCTTGTTGTCCATCGCGCTCGGCCTTGACTCAAGCCACCGGAGCGTATCGAGAAGGTCCTGCATGGAAATGGCCGTGGACGGAGACAGCACGGTAATGATGCGCGGCGATACGTCCCAGTCTATGCTCACGTCACTCCTGATGGCCATCTACCTCTCCTTTGCCATTATGAGGCTTTGCCGGTTTCCCAGGCTTCGGTGGCCGTCCCGGTCTTTCCGGTCTTTGCCCTTTCCTGGCCTTCCTGGAAAGCACTGTGCCTTTCTTCGATCTCTTCTGCAATTTCCCTAAGCTCTTGAGGGGTGAAATTCCCGTCAAGTGAAGCCCAATTTGCAGATTTGTAGTAGGTAACATTGTTCTCTTCCATTACGTCGCCTGCGGATCGGTAGTGAGGATCGGCGAGAAGCTAAGACCGGTCGAACCGAACGTCGTGTCTACATCGTAAGGCTTGAAACCGTACTTTCTCACAGAAGTCCTCACCGAAATGTCCGAATTGTAAATAATGTTGTCGCTCTGCTCGCTCGTCGCATCTGCGGTAATGTCAAGCAGCGGCACGTAGAAGTCTCCGGTCTCTCCAGTAGGGTCAGGAGAAACACCGGAGAAGGTACTGCCCGAGAATGAAGCATAGGTGTACACAGTGTCATCGACACGAAGCGAACCGCTTTGAGGCGTCTTGTTAATGTCTATCGTTGCCGTCGCCACGATGGTGTTTGACGTAGTGGAATTGATAGTATATTGATTTTTGACAACATCCCCCGCACTGATCTCCGCAACGAAGATGTTGCATCCGTTGAGAGATGCGTGTGTAACAAATACGTTCTGGTAATTCGGCGGAGCCTGCTCAGTTCCCGAACTGTCTTTGAGCACGAAGTCCGCAGAGGCATAGTTCGTCACCCAGATACCCTGCGCACCATAGAACGTCGTTCCCGCAAGCGTACCGAACGGCGCGACCTTCACTTCGGAGTATGACCCCTCGTTCGCAGACCTGTACTCCTGCCCGGCATCGCCGTTGAGCGTATCGGAAGATCCATAGCGTGTCAGGTACTTGAGGTATTCGTAGGTGTCCGCCATGCTCTGCGCGTTACAGTCAATTTCAGCATCGTATGTCTGCGCACCGTTACCGTTGTTTAGGTCTCTGGAGATCGTACCGAACGTCACGGTAATGGAAGAATACCCGGCCACAACGTCCGTTATGGAAGAGATGGTGCTTGAAGTACCGGAAGCGTTCACACACTCCCTTTCGCTGTACTCTGCCAGCGTGTTCGAAGCGGTAATGGTACCGCCGCGAACCGCGTTAAGGTAGACATCGTTCCCGGAGATCTTCGCTATCTTACCGACAGCGCCAGTGGTCGTGTCCTTTGCGAACTGCCCGACCGTAAAGCCCGTAGAGTCAGAAACGGTAACGTACAGCTCTCCTGACTTGTTCCCCGAGTCCGCAGCGGTGTTGATACCGATGGGGTTTCTGCCGCCGCCTGAAAGGTCCGCGAAGTTGTGGTCGTAGGTGTCCCCGAATTCACGCGCATAGATCCACACACCACCGTCTGTCAGCGTACCGGACGTATCTACCGACTGCACCCATGTACCCGTATCTTTCACCTTGATGAGAATGTCAATGTTCCCGGTGATCCACCACGGCGTCACTTCCGCGTCGTTCTGTATGAGGTAGAGCTGCGTTCCGCTCTCCTGCGTACCGATGGAGTAAAGGTTTGCCCAAAGTGTATCTGCCGTGGACGTACCGGAACCGGCCGGGTCTTCTATGGACCCGCCTTTGAGGTATTTGAAGTCGTCAGCATGTCCGAAGGTCCAGCCATTGAGCCACTTGTACACCGTAGGCGTCTGTGATTCGATGGGGTAGGTGTCGTCCATCTGTGAAGTCGAAGCGAATTCTGTCGC
This sequence comes from Sulfurovaceae bacterium, assembly GCA_029933395.1. Lineage (GTDB taxonomy): Bacteria > Campylobacterota > Campylobacteria > Campylobacterales > Sulfurovaceae > SZUA-451. The sequence goes on from JAOZOG010000147.1 coordinate 3,689, forward strand.
AAGCCATTGGAAGAACTCGAGTATCGTTCCGACCTTCGAGTAGTCGCCGGTAGCGGACGGGAGGTTGTTGCCCGTTCCGCTGTCGTTGTTCGTTACAGTTTTAGCACTGTAGTCTATGGTCCAGTCTGCCGAAGAGAATGCCATTGTATTTCCTTTGTGTTAAGTTTGCTGCGGATCCGTAATGAGAACCACGTTGGTTGAGGAGTCGCTTGCAAGAGAAATGACCCCCACATAAGGCTTGTAACCGTACTTCCGCACCCGCACCGTAGCCGTAGTGGCAGAACCTGAGTACGAAGTGGAGACATCCCCGTTCGCATCGGTCGTGGTATTCACGATGCTCCCTGCCGTATCGAGGTCCTCGTCTATGTAGACATACGCACCGCTTATGACATCCCCCGCCTGGTCCTTGACGTTCACCGCTATGGAAACGGAAGAGACGATGCTTACCGTCCCCCCGGCTGTAGCGGAGGTGGAGAAGTTGGTACCGTTGCTCTTGTTCACCGTCAGCGTCCCCGAAGTCCCGGCCCAGTAAATGTCCGTGCCGCTTCCGTCGCTCTGAAAGTTGTCCAGGGTAATGGTGCCGGTGACGGAGGAGGGAATGTAGAGTGCGTACTTGCCGCTGAAACCGCTGAATGTCAGGTTTGACATGTTGCTCAGGTCCGAGCTTGAAGTGAGCACGACGGCACCCGTGGAAGTCTCGGTCGTGTCGCTTATCGTGCAGTTGGAGAACTCTGCACCGTCAGGCGTTATTTTGTTGCAGGAGTTGAAAACCGCACCCTCGACGCTGCAGGTATCTCCAAGCGTTATGTCGCCCCCGTTCGTCACGCCACCGCCTGTAATGGAGAAAAGGCTGGCCGCACTCGCCTCGATGGAAACCTTCGCCCCGTCGGTACCGATAATGCTCGTCCCCTTGAAGTCCGCCGTATCAGATATGGTTATGGTGTAGGTGCTGTCGTTGTTGTACCCGCCCGCAAAGTTCACTGTTTCGCTGTAGCTGTTGCCAGTGGTCGTATTTATGGTAATGTCCGTCTGGAAGGTCAAGGCGCCCTTGTACAGCTCGCTGCATCCGTCATAGTTGTCGTTGCCTGTCGTGTCGTAGGTGTGAGACTCGAGAAAGAGACTGTCGTTCGCGGTCGTACCGCCTATGGTCCTCCCCGCGCCATACCACATCGCATCGATCCAGTTGTTGATGACCGACCGGATGTTCCCCGACGAACTGTTGTCCACGATAATTTGTATAGAGCCGATGGAAGACTTGTTCAGTGTGCCTGTCGTGCTTCCCTCCCCGAACTGCAGAACGACCGGGTGGAAGTCACCCGAGATCTTCCTGGCAGACGAAGTGGCTGCAATGAATTGTTCGTAGTTCGAACTGTTTGTACGGAGGTTGACCCTGATGTCCGTATAGTACGGTGCAAGGTTCGAGGACATATAAAAAGTAAAATATTTGGCAGAACCCATATTTGCAGATTTTGTAAGCGTACCGGTCTCGGTGGAGTTCTTCGACACCTGCCACGATTCGGAGTTGGATCCCTGGATGCAGTTGCTGTAGTCGTCGGGACCATCCGTACCACCCCATCCGCTCTCATTGTCGTTGGTGGTATATAACGTCATCCCGCTGTTCGAAATCGCCATCAAAAGCCCCGATTTTTTTGTTTATCATAGCTTTTGCGGCAGGTAAAATATAGTAGACTAAAAA
>JAOZOG010000148.1 GCA_029933395.1 Sulfurovaceae bacterium
ACTTCAACTCTTTGAAGAGATAGGGAACGGCACCGATATGGTCTTCGTGTGCGTGGGTGATAATGATCGCTTTGATCTTGTCCTTGATCGCATGCAGATAGCTGAAATCGGGCACCAGAATATCGACACCATGCATACTCTCATCAGGGAAGCTCATCCCCACATCGATGATCACGGCACTATTTTCAGTCTCCAGCACGGCGATATTCCCGCCGATCTCGCCCAGTCCACCCAGTGGTGTGAAGCGGACTCTGCCTCCGGAATTGATATCGATCTGTCTCCAGGGATTGAGGCGTGCTTCCTGCACTTCCCTGTTTTCGAGGATCGACTTCTTCATTACATCACTGACATTTGTCGGTTCGTTTCTTCTGCGCTTGCCGCCGCCACTTTTGCCCTGGCCGCCTTTGCCGCTGCTTTTGTTCTGGCCGCTATGTTTTCTATTGTCATTGGGACGTCTGTTTTGACCACTGCTCTGCTTGCGGCCCTGGCCTCCCTGTCCCTGCTGACGATCCCCCTCCTGCTTCTGTCCGGAGTTTGTATTTCTGTTACGATTGGGGTTCGGTTTTCTGCTGGGATTGGGTTTTCGGCTCTGGTTTTGTGCCTGCCCCTCACTGCTCTTTGCTCTGTGAGGATTCGGTCTTCTGTTGGGGTTAGCTGCCTGGTTGTTTGAATTTTGTCCGTTGTTTTCTTTGCTTTGATTGTTGTCCATCTAATATATCCTTTTTCAATTCATTATGTAAGTGATGATAGATAGATGTCTCAGCTTCATGAGGTCTTATATTTGGATCGAGCTCCAATTTTTCAAAGAGTTTTGCAACTTTATCTTTGGAGAATGCTGCGATCAGATTTTTGGAGAGTTTTTTGCGCGGCTGCTGGAATGCAACTCTCAGCAACGACTCGAAACTCTCGCTCTTCTCTGTGCGGGCCTTCTCGATCAAAAGTACTGCGGAGGTTACTTTGGGCGGTGGAACGAATGCTTCGGGCTCCACCTCAAAGCAGAGTGTCGCTTTGCCGGCTGTCTGGGCCAACACAGAGAGCGCAGAAAACGCTTTCTGTCCTGGAACAGCGGAAAACTTCACGGCGACCTCTTTCTGGACCATTACCAGTATGGACTGGCAATTGGGATCCTTCAGTGCTTTCAGGATAATGTTGGTTGCAATATAATAGGGAAGATTGGCTATCAGATGATAGGGTTCATCCATCAAGCCTCTCTCGCCCCAACGCTCAAGCACATCCCCACACTCAAGTACAAGTTCTCCTTTTTTCAGAGAAGACTCAAATGTGTTTTTCAGATGCTCGCATAATCTCTTGTCAACCTCAAATGCTGTGACATTTCTCACTCTTACGAGTTCTTTGGTTAAATCACCTAAGCCAGGCCCGATCTCGACAACCTTCAGGTCGTCATCGGGCATCGCTTGGATGATTTGGTGAATAATGCTTTCATTTTTCAAAAAATTTTGACCAAAATGTTTATTGGCAAATTGAGCCAAATGCTTATCTATCATACTCTAAAATGCCTTAACTTTGGGATAATTCCTGTATAATTTTAGCATAATAATAAACGAATTGGAATAGAATGGATTATTTCGCAAAAAGAATCATCCCCTGTCTCGATGTCGATAATGGACGTGTCGTCAAAGGCGTCAACTTTGTCGGACTTCGGGATGCAGGTGACCCTGTAGAAGTTGCCAAACGCTACAACGAAGAGGGGGCCGATGAGTTGACCTTTCTCGATATCGGCGCAAGCCATGAAGGGCGGGATACGATCGTAGATGTGGTCAAAAAAGTTGCGCAGGAGGTTTTCATCCCTCTGACCGTAGGCGGCGGTATTCGCAAACTCGATGATATCTACAGTCTACTCAATGTCGGCTGCGACAAGGTCAGTATCAATTCTGCAGCGATCGATCGCCCCGACTTTATCAATGAAAGTGCCAAACGGTTTGGTTCGCAGTGTATCGTTGTGGCGATCGATGCCAAACGAGTCTCCAAAGAGAATTGGAATATCTTCGTTCATGGTGGCAGGAAAGATACCGGTATCGATGCGATAGAGTGGGCCAAAGAGGCATACGACAGAGGAGCGGGCGAACTTCTCGTCACCTCTATGGATGCCGATGGCACCAAGGCCGGCTTCGACAATGAGCTCAATAGAAGGATCAATGAAGTCGTCAATATTCCCATTATCGCCAGCGGCGGTGCAGGTACGATGGAGCACATCAGGGATGCATTCACCGTGGGCTTGGCAGATGCTGCTTTGGCTGCCTCGATCTTCCATTTCAAGGAGATCGATATCATGGATCTCAAGCATTACCTTCTCGAACAAAATATACCCGTAAGGCGCTGATATGATCATCTGTGCCGGCGATAGCGAACAGTTCGACTTTGCGACACCGATAGGTATCGGGATGGTCAATGCAGCTGTCAACCTGACAAAACTCTGCCTTCTCAATCCTCCGGAATTTCTTCTCTTTGTGGGTACGGCAGGCAGCTATGGAAACAAAAACATCTTCGATATTATCGAGTCCCGTACCGCAGCCAATATCGAAAACAGCTTTTTTACACACAATAGTTATACCCCTATCGACAATGTCATCAGCACAGCAGATGATGTTTCACGTGAAACAATCGTTAATTCCAGTAACTATATCACGACTGATTCTGATGTCGCCAAGCACTATCTGAACAACAATATCCAATTGGAAAATATGGAATTTTTCGCGGTACTCAAGGCTGCCGAAGAGTTGAAGATACCTGCCGGTGGAGTCTTTATCGTGACCAATTATTGCGACAAGGAAGCACACAAAGTCTTTATCCAAAACCGCCTTGAGGCAATGGGAAGATTGACTGACTATATGAAGGGGCGCATAACTCTGTAAGAGCTTTGAGACAAGGCTTGCCTTGTCTCTACAATTATCACCGCCCCAACGAATATTCAATAGAGTTGGCGGAAGGAAATAGCCCGTCTGATGTCTGTAATACATTTTATTTCCGTAGGGTGTTGTGCCCTCACAACACCAACAGGCAGATAAACAAAAAGAGAGAAAAGAATGAAAAAAATACTACAAGACTACACCAAAGAAGAGCTTGGTGAAATGATCAAACCCTCTTTCAGGGCCAAACAGATCTATGACTGGACTTACCATAAATATGCCTCTACTTTTGAGGAGATGAAGAACCTTCCCAAGGCAATGCGTACCGATCTTGATAGTGAGTTTACACTGCGTCCGCTCAAAACGATACAGGTCCAGGACAGTATGGATGGCAGCAGAAAGTACCTTTTCGAACTCCATGACGGCCATACGGTAGAGGCCGTTCTGCTACTGATGCGCGAGGCTCAGTATCACGAAGATGGCACACTCAAACACCATCGCAGATATACTGTCTGTATCTCTTCCCAGGTGGGGTGCAAAGTCGGATGCGCCTTCTGTCTCACAGCCAAAGGCGGCTTTATGCGTAATCTTACTGCAGGAGAGATCGTCTCACAGCTGCTTATGATCAAGGCGGACAATGATATCGATGCCAACCGCCGTGTCAATATCGTCTATATGGGCATGGGAGAGCCGCTTGACAACCTGGATAACGTCGCCAAAGCGATCAAGATTTTTGCCGATCCTGAGGGTATGGCTATCTCTCCAAACAGACAGACCGTGTCAACCAGTGGTCTGAGCAGCAAGATCGAAAGACTCGGCAAAATGGGCCTGGGTATCAATCTGGCAATCTCATTGCACGCGGTTGACGATGAACTCCGTCAACAGCTGATGCCCATCAACAAAGCCTATAATATCGAATCGATTATCACTGCTGTGAAAAACTTCCCTGTCAATGACCGTAAGCGTGTGATGTTCGAATATCTTGTCATCAAGGATGTCAATGATGATATCTCCGCAGCAAAGAAACTGCTCAAGCTGCTAAATGGGATCAAAGCCAAAGTCAACCTCATATACTTCAACCCCTATGGCGGTACCGAGTTCAAGCGTCCCGAAGAGAAAGATATGCTCCGTTTTCAGGAGTATCTAACGCAAAGGGGTCTACTATGCACGATCAGAGAATCCAAAGGTCTAGACATCAGTGCCGCCTGTGGTCAACTGAGAGAGCAGGAACGCTCCAAAAATGAAAACATACAAGGATAGACATGCCCGGTGTAGATGAGTTTCTTTTTCTTTTTATTATAGTGGTTGTTATCATCGGAGTGGGCTGGTTCATCTATGATGCCCGAAGCGAGGACGAAAAGTAGGGTCGGTCCCACCGACCAAGGGTAGAATAAATGTAAATGCGCTGGTCGGTAGGACCGACCCTACGAATTGAACTTTCTTTCCTCTTTATTGCAAATCATTTTTTTCATCTCCCGAAAATCAACTCTGCTGTGCAGCTCAAATTTCGATTTGTAGCGGAATTTCAAGCTTTGGGCATGCAGCAGTAATCTGGGAGCGCCCATCTCTATTATCCGCTCCTCTTCCGAGAGTGCTCCCTCCAGATAGTCATTGGCACTCTGAAATGAAGCTCCGTAAATCGGATCGCCAAGAATTGGATGTTTCACGTGAAACAAATGGACTCTGATCTGATGCGTTCTTCCTGTGTGAGGATAACATGCCAGCAGTGTTGCATCGAGCGAAGGATCATACTCCAGCGGCTCGAAATAAGTTTCCGCTTTTTTCCCTTCGCTGCTGATGCAGACTTTATGTTTGTCTCTACTATAGTCATCCCGAACCCTCAGTGCTTCATTCACCTGGAATGGGTCCTCTATGTATCCATCGACCCAGGCCAGGTAAGATTTTTCTATCGTACGGGATTCGAATGCATTTTTGAGAAAGCGTTCTGATTTTTTATGCCTGCTCGCCATCAGGAGGCCCGATGTCTCCATGTCGATGCGATGGACGGCATTGGCACGATCGCCTGCAAAGGTTCTGATCTCATCGAGCATCGAATAGGGGGTCTGCATCGTTTTGGGATGGACCAGTACCCCACTCTCTTTCTCAAAGAGTGCGAAATCAGCATTGGCAAAAACCGGACTGACCCCCCTCCCCTTCGCTTCGAAGTAGACAACCTCTACTTCACCCACAATCCGGGCGGATTTATCCAGCATCGACTTACCATCTATGAGTAATCTTCCACGATCGATCAGACGCTGCGCCTCTCCCTGCGTCATACCAAACTGACGAATGAGAAAAACAAAGGCGAGTATCTCTTCCTTGACATGGAATGTTTTTTTAATAAATGGCACAAATACCCTTTCTTTTTGCAAATGATAATCATTTATACTCAAATAGATCGTAGCAGGCAAATTAAGCGCCTGAATATACTCAGGTAGGCAATTACCATACTGTAACGACATTTTCGCTAAAAT
>JAOZOG010000149.1:0-2881 GCA_029933395.1 Sulfurovaceae bacterium
CCAGTATTGCTCTTAACATATTTTCTCCTTTTTTTGGGTGATGCAATTATAACAAAAAGCGTGTCGACATATTTTTCCTGTTTGATCTGCCGCAAAACAACCCCAATACAGGCAGCCTCCCTAAAAGCAAGTTCACGTCAAGGATAGAATGATAAAATAGTGAAAAACTAGAAAGAGGATATTTTGAAAACAGCTTGCTTTTTTATAATGCTGCTGCTACTCTCGCCCCTGCAAGCTATCAGCACATCTGAACCGCAAAGCCAGTTCAGTGACAAGGAGAGGGCCTGGATGGCGAAACATCCGGTGATCAATTTTACCGGTGATCCTGACTGGCTGCCCTTTGAAGCCTTTACCAAAGATGGCCGCTATATCGGTATCATTTCGGAAGTTCTGAGGATCTTCGAAAAGCAGACACCATTGAAGTTCAAGACGATTCCCACCAAAACCTGGGATGAATCTGTCTCACTGCTCAAGAACGGCAAGGTTGATATGATGACAGTCAGTGACGCCTGGTCCGACCCCGAATACCTCTACACCAACCCTGTACTCCCCAGCCCTATCGTTATCGTGATGAAGCAGGATCAGCCCTATATCGAATCGGTCTATTATCTCCAGTATGAAGATATTGCCGTTGTCAAAGGCTATCGCTATGTAGATAAAATCAAAAAGAAATACCCGGACTACAACTTCCACGAAGTAAAAAATATCCAGGAAGCACTTGAGGGAGTCGCCACCGGAAAATACGATGCCGCTTTGGCTTCGATGGCACTGGCTACCTACACGATAGGAAAGATGCAACTCAACAATATCAAGGTCGTCGGCAAAACGGAATTTAACATCAAAGTACTCTTTGCCGTCAGAAAAGAGATGGCACCACTTGTCGGTATCATCAACAAGATTTATATCGATGAAAAAATGGCGCATGACCTTCTCAAGGAGTGGACCTATCAAAAATATGTAGAAAAGACAGACTACACCCTAATCACACAACTTGTTATACTTCTTTTGATTATCCTTTTGATAGCCACAATACTCTACCTGCTTTTCAAAAGGAAGTCACAGAAACATGTAAGTGCGGAAGGTGTCCTCACTCAGAGCAAACAGGAGATCGACAACGCGATCAGATACACCTCCCTTTTGGAAGACCCTGTATCACTCAAGTCAGATCAGCTGTCATCGTTTTTTGATGACAGTTTCAGTGTTTCTCATCCGAAAAATATCAGAAGCAGTACTCTGGCGCACTTTGTCAAACTCAGTCTTGATAAAGGCTTGCTGATCGTTATCGATGCCAAAGGGGAGAGTGTCGATGGCGTCCTAAATATGCTTTTCATCAAAAGGCTGCTGGCAAAAGTGATCGATGAAGTCAAGGCGGAGGCACTCGATACAGATCCGGCCAAAATACTCGTTGCCATAGAGAAAGCGCTTCAGCTTCGACTCGAAAAGCTGAACGGTGAAAACAGACCGGGCAATATCGGTTTCGACGCGGCGGTGGCCGTCGCAGACCTGGCGGAAGACAAACTCCTCTATGCCGGTGCAAATATCCCTCTCTTCTATACACAGAACCACGAAGTGACGATCGTCCGTGCAGAGAAGCATTCTGTAGGCTCAGGTATTACCGATTATAAAACGCATACTATAAAAATCGTCGGCACAACAAACTTCTACCTGCTTACCAGCGGATATATCGATCAGATCGGCGGTAAACAGGAGCTGCCTATCGGGAAAAGACGGGTCAAAGAGATATTGGGAAAATACGAACTTCAAAATATGGATACACAGAGAAACGCACTTGTCAAGGCTTACAAAACCTATAAAGGCAAATATCCCATGGTGGGCGATATCACGATAGTCGGTTTTCAGATTACAGAGAAATAGTTAAAGATACTTCTTACGGCAGACAAAGCCCGAAGGTTGTCCCTTTTCCAGGGGTCGAATCGACCACAATCTCTATCCCATACCTGTCACAGATACGTTTGACGATACTCAGCCCTACTCCAAACCCTCCCGCATAATCCGTACCCCGCTCATAACGTTTGAAGATCTCTTTTTGTCGTACGTGTTCGATCCCTATCCCTTCGTCTGTGATACGAAAACAGTTCTCTTTCAGTGTGAGGGTGATCGTGGAACCGGCCGGAGAGTATTTGATCGCATTACCGATGAGGTTGCCAAAGAGCAGCTGTGTTTCGATCTCCGGCATTGTCACGGGTGTGGATTCTATTTCACACTTCAGCGTAATGCGTTTGCTTTCACACATCGGACGGTAATACGCTGCACTCTTCTTCAGTATCTCGCCCCAGTCGATTTCGTTGGCGGGTTCACTTTTTTGGTCAAAATTGAGATAGGTCAGGGAGCGGTAGATGTCATAGAGTTGCCGGGTACTGATGGAGATATTTCTCAATGTCCTGTCGGTGCACTTCCCTCTCTTCAGCGCCTGATCTGTTGCCATCGATAGTGCGCTGATAGGGGTATTGAGCTCGTGGGTGACATCGTTGATGAAGCGTTCGGTCTGTGCAAACTTCTGATGAATGGGACGCATAAAGAGCTTGGAGAGAATCCATGCAACGATGATGATGAGCAGAGCCGCCGTGAAAATTGCCAGCAGTACGGTCTGCTGAAGTTCTCTCAGAGATGCAGAGAGGCGCCTGGACTCCACGACGACATAGCGAATACCCATATGCTCTCTGGGTGCATCCGAAACGAGGATATTGTAGTCCCCTTCACTGTAATAGTCTGCCCTGGTGGGTGTGACCGGTACGGGCAATTTACCTTTGGTCAGTTTGCCTTTCGTATCGATCAGGGCAAAAACAACATCATGCGGTATATCCGGATAGGTGGGGCCGCCCTGGTGCATATGTGCCATAATGATTTCACCGCTGACGGT
>JAOZOG010000149.1:2981-5330 GCA_029933395.1 Sulfurovaceae bacterium
GCATCACTGGGAAGCTCATCGAACTCCCAGATATTCTGCGCCAACTCCTCCGAAGAGACGAGCCGCCCGGGATGGGCAAGGAAATAATCCAGCAGTGCCACATCCTTGGGTCGAAGCTTCTGTACGCCCTCTTCTCCTTCGATCGTCTTCTTCTGCGGATAGTAGGTCAGTGTTTCGGTCAGCGGGATCGGATTGCTCTGCTCGATATTGAAGAGCCTGCGACTGTTCTCGATACGCATCTGCAGCTCTTCGAGCTCGAAGGGTTTGCGTACATAGTCATGCGCTCCTGCATCGAAGCCGGCCTTGAGGTGTGCCGTATCCTCATAGGCTGTGACGATAATCGCCGGTGTCGTATCGTTGAAACTGCGAAGCTCCTTTAGGAGCTCCAGTCCACTCTGTCCGGGGACATTGATATCGAAAATGAAGAGGTCGTAGCGATTGTTGTCGATCAACTCCTGCGCTTCATTGGAGTCGAAGGCGTGATCGGTTTCATAAAATTCGCTCAAATATTCTGTGACGATATCGGCCAAAACCGGATCGTCTTCCATCAATAGTATTTTCATTTTTTCTCTATTTATATTAGATAGTTTGATTATACTACAAGATGCGTGCAAAAAGTGTGCAAAGGTATCCAAAAAGGACACCTCTTGATTCACTGTTAACGAATGAGCAATTTTATCATTGGACTGGCGTCCACATACTATTATTGGCATAGTCGCCGGCCTGAGGCGTATACCAGACACCCAACTTTTTCCGATCTTTGACATACATCAGATGCAGTTTAAAGTTCTCCTTGTCCCCATGTACGACGATTTCATTTCGCTTCAGGAAATAAGGATAGACATGTTTAAGCTTGCCATCCACCTGATAGATCTTGAGCTTTTTATCAGCGAAACAGACCTTCTCCATTACCTTCTTCCCGCGATTGTTGTATTTGCTGATATAACATTTACCCACAAGTATTCCGGGAGTGAATTTCAGTTCCGGATACCAGATACCATCCCACTTTTCACCATCGCTACTGACACCCGTCACATGCCAATCATTCGTACCTGCTTCGATGAGTGAAATAGTGGTACTTTTGCCTCTCTTTTTGAGAAGCAGTTTGCCGTCACTGATTGCGTAAGTCGCTTTTTGCCTGATACCGTTCCTATCTCTGAAGAGCAACGATCCATTTGGCATAAATTCGATACCGATCCACATCGCATCTTTTTTGTCATAGAAATAGATCGTTTGCTGCTTGCTGAACATTGCCGCATCGAATGCTTTGGCACCGAAAAACTTGTGCATCGGACCATTGATCTCCGGTTTGCTGTTTGCTTGATTGCCCTGCAGACTGTTTCCGACACATCCGCTCATCAACAGTGCGATGCCCAATATAAGCAGCAGGTATTTTATGTATTGCATTTTTCTCCCTCTTTTTTGTATTTCTCAGATAGTTCCCTGATATCCTACGACACTATGTCGCAGGTACCGCAACAAAATCACTTCCGGCAGGCGCATGATAGAGCACTGCCACACCGCGATACATATCATCATCCCCCTCTACCGTAAATTCACAATAGAGCGGTGCACCCTTGGGAAGACCTTCGATTTTATGGTTGGTCGTATGTTTTGGCTCCAAAGAGAGCGTTTTGCTCTCGAGCAACACCTTTCCATTGCTGATGATACGCACCTGCACCTGATGTGCTTTGTTGTCAACATTTGTAAGATTGCACGCAAACATATCAGGAGCGAGTGCCCAAAGTGTCGGTGTGATGAGCTGATCTTTGTCGCCGGTATCCCCAGCCTCTACACTGATCTGGATCACCGAGAGCAAAAGTACAGCAAGTAGAATCTTTTTCATAAATTCATTCTCCTTTCGTTGAATTCATTATCTTGCAAGAATGATTAATGGGGGCTTATTTGGAGCAGCGACTTCAGTCGTTTGTATGCGACCAAAGTCGTATCCCCCAATATACACAAGCAGCTGCCCAGGAGGTTTCATTGCTAAATAATACGGGAGGAGTAATAGGTGGGGCATTCTCACCTCCCGTGAGATGCACTTACCGGCAGCTTTCATCTTGGACATATCTGCTGAGATACTCTCTGAGCTCGTAGCAGTTTTATTGGCATGCTCCAGCTCTGTTGCTGCTTCCGATGCGCAGGCAAATCCAAATGCGAGAACACTTGTAAAAATATTCAAGGGCCTGAACCCTTGTTACGAAAGAAGTATATTGAGGGGCGTGCAGACTTTGCGCAAAGGAAAAAGATTTTACGAAATCTTTTACACACATTGGAGTAGGGACTTCGGCCCCGTTTTTATGGGACTAAAGTCCCTACTCCTGAGAGTGAACATTTTTTGAATTA
>JAOZOG010000547.1 GCA_029933395.1 Sulfurovaceae bacterium
ATTGATAACGATATCATATTTTTCATCGCGAATTGTTCTGGCAAATTTGTATTCCTCTTTCAAACGTTGTATCAACGAGAGTTTTTTAATACGTGGTCTGTCATAGATATGAATTTTTCCAACGGATGGGTTTTCTGTGACCATCTCTTCGGTTCCCTTATTGAGTGCGACATCAATGCGTGCATTTGGAAAATGGTGTTTGAGGTTTCTCAACAGAGGTGTGATGAGCAGGACATCGCCGATGTGCATAAATTTTATCACGAGTATCTTCATCAATCCCGCTCCTTTTGGATTCCGGAAGATGCTCTTTTTTCCATGGTTTGGCGAATCACTTCCACCGTTTTGTCGGCATTGGCTTCGATGGTGTATTGTTGTGCTATTTCACCTGCTTTTGTCTGAGTACTTTCGAGGTAGGCTTTGTCTTCGAGCAGCTTCTCAATCTCTGCGACAATGGAAACATCGCTGGGGGATGCCATGATGAACCGCTCATCAAGAATTTCGGAAGCACCGTTCTGGCGAGTGGTGAAGACAACGTTTTCGTAGCTGAGAGCTTCAAGGACGACGTTGGAGAAGGGTTCATAATGGGTTGGAAGAATGAAAATATCTGCTGCGGCGTAGAAAGTGTTCACATCTTCTCTTGGACCGGTGAAAAAAACCCGTTTGTCCAGTCCCATATCCCGAACCATCTGGCGGTAGCGGTTCAACTGTTTCTCCTTGCCGACCACGAAGGCCTTGAAGTCGCTTTTTAGGAGTACCAGCAGTTGCAGAAGCTCTGCGACTCCCTTGCGTTCGAAACCGCTGCCGACATAGAGGATGATTTTCTCCTCCTCAGCGATACCAAACTCTTCGACAAGTCTCTTTTTCGAAGCTCGTTTGTCAAAAGGTTCGAGGGGTACGCCATTATAGATCACTTCGATTTTTTTGGGATCGATCCCATAGGTTTCGATGATCTCGTTTTTCACCATTTGCGAATTGGCAATGATAGTAAGGGCATTTTCAAATGCCCGTTTTTCAAGATGAAGGTAGACTGGGTGAAGTGGGTTGAGCGAGAACCCTTTTGTTTTCAGGAAAACTTTATGCACCCCACCGCCGGCCCTGTAAATATCGAGACAGGTAAGGCGGTCGTTGGAGAAATAGAATCGCTCTCCTTTCGATGAACAAGCCTGATGGTCGTAATAGAGGAATTTGAGCCATGAAGGCATCCATTTGGGCTGTTCGAGGTGGCGTATTTCCGTTTCGTAGCCGCGGTTTTTCAGGACATCTACGAGCCGCTCAAGATAGCGCTCAGCACCTCCAAACGGAGTATGCTGCCTGCGGACAAAAGTGATTTTCTGCATATAAACCAGTCTCTTTTT
>JAOZOG010000548.1 GCA_029933395.1 Sulfurovaceae bacterium
TACCGAAAATCCCGACATCCTTGGTGGATGGCGGGATCTCGATCACCACAGGACCCTTTTCTATATTGTAGAAGAAGGTGATATAGGGCGTGGTATTGTTCGCCGTAGCGACCTGAAATTTCCAATCCTGTATCTTCGAGTTGTATGCAATGTTGCCTTTTTTCAGACCGATCGCTTCCATACCATCTCTGATGTGCTTGAAGTTGAGCATAGGCATAGCCCATACGATCGCTTCTGTCGCACGAAATTCGAGCATCTTGTCATGCAGGTTCTGCTCCTGCGCCTGAGTGACGGTGGAAAAGGTAAGCAGCGCTATACCTAAGTGTAAAAGTTGTTTGAGTTTCAAATGATTTTCTTTATGTGGGGTTTGAAGTTCCTGGCTGCCTCCGAGAGGAGGAGTATCATTCTTTTGGAGCAGCGACAAAAAGTCGCACTCTGTTACTTCGGTAGCGCTATGATGCTTCTACCAGTTCTGGATCACCCGGATACCATGTCTTGTCGAACCACGGATCGAGTGGACCGTAGACGCGGAAGAGCATGTTCCATCCTCTGTGAGGTATGGTCTGTATCCAGTTGGCTTCATGCCCCCTGGGAGCTTTGGGACCGAAATAGACATCTACCGAACCGTCCTTGTTCACGATAAGCCCTTTTTTGTTCTGATCGAGTCCCGGGAAACGCTGGTCAGTTTGCAGCATAGCGCGTGTCTGGTTGTCGTAGAGGGTGAAGGACCAGAAATCTTTGGCAGGCACATTGGGCGGAATGTGCACTCTGTAGGTCTTGCTGCCGTCGAGTGGGTTCATATTTTTGTCGAGATAGGCGACTGCGTATTTGGAGCCTTTGCCCACGATCTTCTTCGCCATCGCCGGAGTGATTCCCGTCGCGTAGAAGTGGAATGCGGCGCGCGCATCGATCAGGCTGACGCCATCGACCTTGAATTCATAGCTGCCGCCTACGAACGGGTTGGTCCACACTTTGCTGTGCTTGGGAAAGAGCAGGAAAGCTTCGTCTCTCGGTCTGGAGATGAGTGTACGCGCCGTCATAGAGCCTACTTTTGCCGCTTCTACCAGTATCTTGTGCATACGGGCGTCAGGTTTGAACTCTTCGCCTTTTTTGATACCGATCGATGCGAAGTAACCGAGTATTTCCGGATCCTGTCCTATCGCCGGTTCGCTCTGGACCACTTCGTTGATCTCGTCGAATATCGTCTCATTCATATTGTGAATGGTACAGTTGAGGACACCCGAAGCGTTCACGAAATTCAAAGCCGGTGGATTGTCCTTTTGGGAAAGCGGGTAGGCTTTGAAGACTTTTTTGGTCAGATCGATGGCCGGTTTAGGACTGCCGT
>JAOZOG010000549.1 GCA_029933395.1 Sulfurovaceae bacterium
GATAGCTGCGGCGGTCTCCGAAGCTGGGCGCAGATTCGGCGACATCCCGGAAGGGGCCGTAATAGGCCGAGGCAAATTTGCTGGAGTAGCTCATAATCGGAATATTTTCGTATCCTGCGCCGTCAAGGCCCTCTCTGATCGCCGTGATCATGCCATCCATCATTCCGCTGGGAGCGATCATATCGGCTCCGGCTTTGGCGTGGAGGACAGCCTGTTGTGCGAGATTGGCCAGCGTGATATCGTTGTCCACTGTTTCGAGAACAGGGTCGAGTACGCCACAGTGGCCGTGGTCGGTGTATTCACAGAAGCAAAGATCGGTTACGACAAACATATCGGGATGTGCTTTCTTGACGGCCCGGATTGTTTCGGCGATAATGCCGTGTTCACAGAGGGCATCGGAGCCGACACTGTCTTTGACGTCAGGGATACCAAAAAGGATGATCGCATAGATACCCAGATCTTTGAGTGCAAAACACTCATCGACAATTTCGTCGATACTCATCTGGTAGACACCCGGCATAGAGGGGACTTCATCCTTGATAGCTACGCCACTTCGGGCAAAAAGTGGGTAGATGAAATCATCTACACTGAGATGGGTCTCCTGCAGAAGGTTTCGTAAAACGGGATTGATTCTCTTTCTTCTAAAACGTGCAAACATTCTTGGCGCCCTTTGCTCTAATTTTTGCATATTGTACATTATTAGCACTAATAAAGTATAATGCGCCCATGAAAAACATAGAAATATCTCAAATCGCTACACTGCCGACCAAATATGGTACGTTTAAAATCCAGGCATTCAAAGAGGGAGAGAAAGAGCATCTGGCACTTTTCTCCGATAATCTTCCGGATGCTCCCATTGTCAGGGTACACTCCGAGTGCCTGACCGGTGATGCTCTGGGGTCGATCAAATGTGACTGCGGAGAGCAGCTGCACTTTGCCCTTGAGCTGATCGCATCAGAGGGCGGTATGCTGATCTATCATCGGCAGGAGGGCCGTAATATTGGATTGCTGAACAAGGTCAACGCCTATGCCCTTCAGGATCAGGGATACAATACGGTCGAAGCGAATCACCAGCTGGGCTTCTCTGCCGATGAGCGGACCTATGAGATCGTGGAGTTTATCCTCCAGCATTTTGGCATCAAGAGACTGAAGCTGCTCACCAACAATCCTAAAAAAATAGAGAGCCTCAAGGGAATAGAGATCGTAGAGAGACTTCCCATCCAGATCAAATCAAACCCTTACAACGAAGCCTATTTGAAAACCAAAAAAGAAGAGCTGGGCCACCTGCTCTGATCCTACTTGAAAGAACAGACAATGAAAAACAGTGAAAAACTCAAAAACCT
>JAOZOG010000550.1 GCA_029933395.1 Sulfurovaceae bacterium
GGCTATGCCAAAGTTCTCGATACCCAGAATGGTGCAGCGGCTCTCCAGTGCATCGACCTGGGCGGGACCCGGTGGCGTCGCGGTCACTTCAGAGAAGCCGATAGACGCCACTGCTACAATACGCCAAGATTTGCAAATACACTGGGTTCAGACGGTGGCGATCTGGACGATATCGACGATATCGTCATGACCAACCAGACCCTTTTGACAGACACGCATGGCGATGCAAATGCTTCCGAGGATTATAAAAAGGCGTATACGGTCACCTTGAATGTCGACTATATCAGTGATACGGTATTCGATTATAATCAAACAACGTTGACGGGTTCCATTTCGACCACATCGGCAGGAACGAATGCAGCCAGTTCGACCAATATAAAAATGATCACTGCCACTATCAACTCTCCGAATAATGAACGGGTCGTTCTGCGTTCATTCATGACCAATATCGGTGAATACAAAATCCATTACAAGAGTGTGCAATGAAACCATTACGCCATGCATTCACGTTGGTTGAACTTGTTGCAGTTATCGTGATTTTCGGTATCGTTGCGGCTATTGGATCCGAAATTTATGTCAAGATTTATGAAAACTATATGGTCTCGAGAGTTATGAACAATCTTCAGACCAAAACGGAACTGGCTCTCGAACAGATTGCGAGACGATTGCAATACCGCATCAAAAGTGCAACGATTGCGAGAAAACCGCCTCCAAACCTGCATGTCATCATCTCGACAGCCGATCCTACACTGGATGACTCCTACAAAATATTGGAGTGGATCGGGTATGATAACGAGGGATTGAAAGGGTACTTTAACGGATCGATGTATGCACCGGCATGGAGTGCCTTTATCGATGTTGACGACTCCAACTCCACGTATCTGTCAACACCCGGCAGTAATCTTGATAATGAAGATGCCATTATCAAAGCGGTCTCCTACAATACTTCCGACATCAACAATTCGGGAGTTATCCTAACCGGAGCGTCGGGAGCTTTCGACATAGCAGAATATGGATGGGACCCTTCTGCCTCTTCCAACAATGTGTATGATATTGCCGAATTCAACAGTACGATGTTCCTCGTTACCGATGCACAAAAACCACAGGAAGTGTACGAACGCTATAAACTGGTATGGAGTGCCTTTGCCATTGCCCCGGATCCTTTGACATGTAATGATGACTGTAATCTTTCCTTTTATGAAAATTACCAGCCCTGGAAAGGCGAAGCATTTTTCGACAACAACATCGGGGTCATGAAATTTCTGCTTCTTGAACATGTCACGACATTCAAATTCAAACAGGATGGCGACATTATTCGTTTAAAACTGTGTGTACGGGACAAA
>JAOZOG010000150.1 GCA_029933395.1 Sulfurovaceae bacterium
CCCTCTTCGAGCAGGGCTCTGTTTTTGATCTTCTCATACTCGTCGAAAGAGATCAGTTCGATCAGGGTATTCATATCCCGAAACTGCCCCTCCCCACCGCTGTACTCCTCCTTGAGCAGTGCCAGAAAGATACGCTGTTCGCGCTCATCCAGCCCTTTCTCTTTGAAAAACTCTTCGACGATGATCGGTTCGGTCGATACCTTGAGGCGTTCTTCGATCCGTTTGGTCAAAAGCCCCAGCTTATTCTTGAGTCTGCCGATACTGAGGGAGTTGTCTGCAAACCCCTGCTTGTAGGTAGAGATCTTATGCAGAAGCTCCACCACATCGAACTGATCCTGCAGGTACTCCAAATGGTCGGTATAGGGCTTGATCTCGGGAAGAGAGACTTCCAGAGAACCCTCTTCGAGCAGACGCAGAAGTGCGATACTCGGTGTCACGGCAGCCGTGACGATCTCCAGCCTGGAGACTTCGTGTGCTTTGATCTGGCCAAAACTCATCTGAATCAGCCATCCCATATCCATCAGATGCTTGACCAATGGAAGCTTCTCCAGATAACCGAAGCGCTCTCCCTCGTAATTATCCTGCAGCACTTCCAGGACAGGTATCTCCTCCAAGCCTTTGACATAGCGTCTGCATACATACTGCAGCAGCTCTGCCTCCTCTCTGCTGCATTTGAGCTGAGAAAAGATCATCGCCTTCGAGGCATCTTTCTGTTCTATAAAATCAATGAGATATTTCAAATCTATTTTTCCTGTTTGTAAATAAACAGATAGTATAGCACAGAAACCCCAATTTATTTTTTGAGGATGCGCTCTTTCAATACCCTTTTGAGGACTTTTCCTGTAGCGTTTTTCGGCAACTCATCGACGACGTGATGAGCCTTGGGAAGCTTGAAGTTGGCCAGGTATTCGCGCAGGTGGGCACGCAACTCGGCCTCATCGATCGACCCGACTTCCTCTTCGAGCTCCAGATAGGCTACCGGAACCTCCCCGCTCTTCTCATCAGGAATACCCACTACGGCACTCGCCGCTACCCCTTTGAACCTGTCGATCACCTCTTCTATCTCCCGGGGATAGATATTGATCCCTTTGGAGATGATCAAGTCCTTACGCCGATCCACGATATAGAGATAACCCTCCTCATCCATATATCCCATATCGCCGGTCAGCAGCCATCCATTGACGATCGTCGCAGAAGTCGCTTCGGGTCTGTTGAGATAGCCCTGCATGACATTGTCACCCATTGTGATGATATCTCCCACTTCACCCCGGGGGAGCTCCACCATTGCTTCGTTGACGATTTTGATCGTATAGCCCGGCAGCGCCGGACCGACAGACTTGGCTTTGGGCTTCTCCATCGGATTGATGCAGACGGCGGGTGCGGCTTCACTGAGGCCGTACCCTTCAAGCAGTATGGCTTTTTTGAACTTATCGCGCATGGCGACGAGGGTATGCTCCTGCAGCGCTGCAGCACCCGACACAAAGACACGGAGTTTGTTGAACCACATAAAATACCACGGCAGCTTCGCCTTGGAGAGGGCATTGTAGACATCAGGAATACCGATAAAGATCGTCACCCTTTTAAGCAGTGTCTGTTTGAAAATATTGCTGAATGGCTGAAGTGATTTGACCAGCACGATACTTCCGCCCACATAGAGGAAAAGAATCACACCGACCGAAAGAGTGAAGGAGTGAAACATCGGCAAAAAGACAACAACCCGGTCTTTGTCTGTGATATGGATACGTTCGGCACCTGTTTCGCAATTGGAGAAGATATTCTTGTAGCTGAGCATCGCCCCTTTGGGCTTGCCGGTCGTTCCCGATGTATAGATGATCACGGCCGTATCGTCAAGCTTGCGCATGACGGGTTTCGCTTCGAGTTTGGCGTCCAGTGCCTCTTCGAAACTGACATTGAAGGCACTGGTGACTCTCAACCCACCCTCCCACACGATCAATTCACACAAAGTATCGACCTCTGCCTGATTCACTACCTTCTCAAGGGTGACCGAAGCAACCAGGAGTTTGGCGCCGCTGTCTTCAAGAATATAGTGCAGTTCATCCGACTTTAGAAAGGTATTGACCGGAACGGCGATCGCCCCCAATTTGGAAAGTGCAAACAGCGTAATGATAAATTCAGGAGAGTTTCGCAAAAAGAGTGCAACTCTGTCACCCTCACCAATGCCTTTGGATTGTAGAAAGCCGGCGAAGAGATCTACTCTCTTGAGCAGTTCGCGATAGCGTATCTTCTCATCACCCACGAAGAGAGCGACTTTGCGACCCCTCTCCCGTCCCTGAGTGAGGATCAGGTCGTAGAAGTTATTGAAACGGTAGCGCATCACCCTAGAACTCGTATGACATACCCAGTGTAGTCAGGTAAGCACCGCCGCCGCCAAAGCTTCCGCCATTGGCCAGCACAGGATTGTCCGCCACACCTTTGGTCAGACTGAGTGGATCCTTGGCGTCATACAAAAACGCCAAACCCCAGGAGAAATTCTCTGTCTGCTGATACCTGAATCCCATCGAAAAGATCTTCGCATCACTGTCAGGCAGCTCGAAGCCGATCGTCTTTTCCGGTACCGGCGTCTCATCGAGCGCGAAGCCCATCATTGCCGTGATACCATTATCCATTTTAACCGTCGCACCGATTCTGAAAGTATTGGTATCCTTCCACTCCTTGGGGATCGGCGTATCGAAGACCGGGGTCAACGGTCCAAGATTGGCACCGCTATACTCAAAGTCCAATGTCTTATACTCCGACCAGAAAGTCCGCTCATAGACAAACTCCAGAGTGAACTTCTCCCCCCAGGTTTTGCTTGCTGCGATATTGAGTGCAGCAGGGAGCGGTACCGAGACGCTGGCATCCCCGTGGTAAGCTGTCATTCCACCGGCAAAAAGTGTTGCCGTCCCCTCTTCGTCCAGATCGACATTGGAGCGGTAGGTGATCGCCAGAGTCATATCACTGGCCGGCCTGTAAGTCATCGCCAGATTGTATCCGAACTCGATCGTGTCCCCCTCCATATCCCGGGCTACGTTGGCCATCGGGTTTTGGATAATGATACTCATCGCATCACCGTTGCTCTTGACGATCCCTTCACTATAGACCAGACGGACACCGCCCGCGACGCTGAATTGATCATTGACGCGATAGGAGAGTGAAGGGCTCAGCTCCACGATCTTCAGTGTGAACTCTTCTGCGTACGCTTTCTGTGCCGGTGTATTCCAGCGCTTGGTCAATCCACCGGGTACCGTCAGGCTCACGCCCCATCTGAGATTGTCGTATGCCCTGGAGACATAGTGAAAGAAAGGGATAGGAATATTCTCCGACTCGGAATTGCCCGAATAGGGATCCATCAATGTATAAGTGATCTCAGGGAGGTGTGCCAAGGTGATACCCCCTTCGATATACTGCTTGTCATCCGCCATAAAACTCATATTGGCCGGGTTGTAATAGTTGCTGTCCGCTCCATCCGTATGTGCCACATAGGCTGCGCCCAGTGCCATCGAATTGAGAGACTGCTCCGGTATCTTGTATCCGCCCGCCATTACGATCGTGCTTGCCACGACACTGAGTGCCAATCCCTGTACTGTTTTTTTCATGTTTTGCTCCTTGTTTTGTTTTGACTCACTTCACCAAAGCATAAAGCGCCTTGATCTCCTCTGCCCAAATCGTCTCATCGATCGTCTCCAAAATCAACGGGATATCATCCATCCTTGCATCGTTCATAATGAATTCGAAGGCACCCCAGCCGATCTCTCCCTTCCCAAGAGAGTGGTGACGGTCGACGTGTGACCCCAATGGTGGTTTGGAATCGTTGAGATGCATCCCCATCAGATACTCGAAGCCGACGATCGATCCGAAAGCATCCATCGTTTCGTCATACGCCTCCCGGGTACGCAAGTCATACCCGCCGGTAAAGGTATGGCAGGTATCGAGACAGACACCGACCCTGCTCTTCTCTTCGATTCTCTTGATGATGTAAGCGAGATGCTCAAATTTGTATCCGAGATTACTCCCCTGCCCTGCGGTATTTTCGATTACCAGTTTGACCTCCGAATCCGGTGTCGCTTCAATCGCCAGATTCATAGAGTCTGCGACCACATCCAAAGAATCGTTTTCAGCCTTTGCCAGCTTCTCTTCGTACTCTGGATCTTTTTTGGGAATCTTGACGAGGTGAGAGCCTGGATGGAAGTTGAGCTTGTCCAGCCCCAGCTGCTCACAGCGCTCCAGCTCATCGATGAAAGCTGCCCGCGACTTCTCCAGCTTCTCCTCCTCAGGATGGCCCAGATTGATGAGATAGCTGTCGTGAGGCAGGACATGTTTGGGAAGGATGCCCGAAAGCGCCAGATTTTTCTTGAAAAGGTCGATTGTCTTCTCATCCAGCGGCTTGGCGACCCACTGGCGCTGGTTCTTGGTGAAGAGCGCAAACGCTTTCGCTCCTATCTCCATCGCATTGAGCGGTGCATTATAGACCCCACCACTGGCACTGACATGTGCTCCGACATATTTCATTGTTTGGTTACCTTGATAACGATTTGGTTGATTGTATCACGGAAAATAATCTGGTTATTGAAAACCTGATAATCTATCTTGTAGCGGCCTGTTTTTTCCAGCTTCTGTGTAAAGCCGTTACGTTTTTTCGTCATCCCCGCACCGCCAAAGATCACCCTGCCCCTGAAAATATTTGCCAAAATATCGGTGGGATAATCCCCAGAGAGAAACTCCCGGTTGAATTGGCGCTTCGACATACATTGAAACCGACTCATACAGATTGAATCCCTGTCGATTTTCAGTCGCATCAGAGCGGTGCCGGAACCATATATTTCGACCTGAAGCATCTTCCCGCTATCCGAGATGAAGCCCATATCCGCATAACGAAAAGCAGGAGATTTCCAGACGATCATAGCACTCTGCGTTTTCTTCACACCTGTCTCTGCGCAACCGGAAAAGAGAAATATCAAAAGAACAGAAATCAGCCCAATCCATCTTTTTGCCTGCATTGTCACCCTCTTTTTTCGTCATGATACCCAAATTAAGAGATTTTTAAGTAGTGAACCTATATAATGCCGTCCACAAGTTACAAATGGCCCCATCGTCTAGCGGTTAGGATCCCAGGTTTTCATCCTGGTTACCGGAGTTCGAGTCTCCGTGGGGTCACCACTTGAAACTTGTCATAGATATCCATTGTTGGCCCCATCGTCTAGCGGTTAGGATCCCAGGTTTTCATCCTGGTTACCGGAGTTCGAGTCTCCGTGGGGTCACCACTT
>JAOZOG010000151.1 GCA_029933395.1 Sulfurovaceae bacterium
GAGGTGCCCTTAATTGTTCATTTGGTACTCTTTGAGATTCGGAAGCGTTTTGTTCGGGGCTGAAGCCCCCGGTTCCGAAAAAACAAAAGGGACAATAGTGAATCAGATAAAATTTGGAAATGAAATAATCATACCCTCGAAAGTTATTTGTGTCGGCAGGAACTATGTGGAGCATATTCACGAACTGGGCAATGAGATCCCCTCCTCGATGGTACTCTTCAGCAAGCCAAACTCTGCGATCACCGATGAGCTCTCCTATTTCGATGAAAAATGCCGTTTCGAGGGGGAGATCTGTTTTTTGATTTGGAAGGGTGCGATCACCGGAATAGGCTTTGGCCTGGATTTGACCAAGGCAGATATTCAGAACAGGATGAAGGAGAAGGGGCTGCCTTGGGAGCGTGCCAAGGCGTTTGATGGATCGGCTGTTTTGAGTGAATTTGTTCCTTTCGATCCGGTAGAGCTTGAGAAGGTCTCGATGAAGTTGTTCCGAAACAGTGAACTGGCCCAGTACGCTACGCATAATCTAATGATCTACAAACCCGATGAGATTGTGCGGGAGATCAGCTCCTTTATGACGCTGGAAGATGGAGATATTATTATGAGTGGAACACCCAAAGGGGTGAGCAACTATGAGAGAGGAGACCATTTTGCTGCGGAGTTGCTGCTGGGTGATGAAGTAATTTTGGAGTGTCGTTTTACGGCGGAGTAATCTCTCCGTCGACATAGAGCCACTCTCTACCGACTTTGAGAAATCTGCTTTTTTCGATCATCGTGCCACCCGAGAGTGAAGCACTGAATGTGACAAATGCCTCCTCCTCGCCATCGATCCAGTCAAGTATCTGCAACCCCTCGAACTCTGTCTCTTTGCAGAATTGATCGATCGATTCTCTCCAGCTTTTCAAATCATCGGTGAAATCCGGATTATCCGGGTGGGTGGTTTTGATGATGTACTTACTATTGCCTGTGGCATAGGCGCTGTAGCGGGATTTCATCAGTATCAGAGCATTTTTTGGCAGGGCACCTTTATGATACATACCGCAACACTTTTTGTATTTTTGACTGCTGCCACAGGGGCAGGGGAGATTGGGTGAGAATTTAGCCACAGTGCATAAAAAGCGTGATGCGCCCGGCTGACTCCTGTCCGAGCACATTTTTGAGATCAGGTGTATGCAGTCTCAGGTAGCGTTGCAGTCGTTGATGCAAAAGATAGAAATCATCCCGATTGTCGATCGCATCAAATTCCCTGGCAAGCCGTTCGAAGGCATAGAGGTTGTCTTTGCATCTTTCGCGCTGGATACGGTTGAGATAAGGAGTGTGATTCGGCCTTTCCAGTGTCTGTTTGATCTGCTGTATACGCCTGAAAAAAAGTTTGATTTCCGGAATAATCTCCCGCTGAAGGTCAGCCTCTTTTTGATGGTAACAGAGGTAGTACATCGATTCCTCCTTTTTACTTTTTGTTTTGATTATAGACGCAAAAAACTTAAACTTCTAATTTTGTATGCTATACTTTATCAAGTCCGTACCTGATGTCAGGTATCAAAGGAGTTGAAATGGCAGCACTCAAAGAGGAGTATCTACCGAATTACACTTATGAAGATTATCAAAACTGGGAGGGTGACTGGGAGCTGATAGAGGGGATTCCCTATGCAATGGCACCTGCACCTACGATCACTCACCAAGAGATAAATAGTAAAATTATCTATGAACTTATAACTGAGTTAAAGGGATGCGAAAACTGCAAAGCATTGCCGGAAGTAGACTGGAAAGTGGCTGATGAAACTGTCGTGCGGCCTGATACACTTGTGGTTTGCGGCTTGAAAAACAGAGGAAGCTATCTTGCCGATACGCCCACCATCATCTTCGAAATACTCTCACCCGCGACCAAGGTCAAAGACAGGAACTTCAAGTCGCTCCTCTATGCGCAGTATGGCGTAAAATATTATGTCCTGGTAGAGCCTGCCGGGATGTTTGCGGAAGTCTATCTGCTCAAAAATGGAAAGTACAAACTCGAAGGGGAATTTAAGAGCGAAACATATACTTTTGAGCTGGATGGAGCCTGCCGTTTTGACTTTTCTTTTGAAGGAGTTTTTGATATTTGATGGCGATATGAATAACTATAGGATATATGTAGCGTGGGCATTCCTGCTCACGATTTTAATCATATAGCATATTATTGTACTCTGAAATTATCTGATTCGTGGGCAGGAATGCCCACGCTACAGTTAAAAAAGAGTTTGCGTGCCAGGATCTGTTTGAACGCTTTGGTTTGTCTCAACCACCATTGATGGCGTTGGTAATACCTGCGCAGAACGATTCTTTTCTAAAGTATTTTCCCACACTTGAACGGCGGGTTTTCGACCCGGTATCAACCGTTTGCAGACGATGATTCTTTTGCGCCAGAAAGGGGTGCGGAGGCTGCCGGAGACGACTCGTCTTTTGGTGCTGCTGGCATGTAGAAATCTCCCTCCTCCGATATAGATACCGACATGGTTGACCTTTCCTCTGTATCGGGGGCGGGTATCGAAAAAGATGAGATCGCCATACTGCAGTGCTCCGACGGGAATGGTTTTGCCACGCCTGGATTGATCGCGTGCCGTTCTGGGGAGCCAGAGGTTCATTGTGGCATAGCTGTAGTAAACGAGTCCTGAGCAGTCGAAGCGGTTGGGTCCCTGTCCGGCATAGCGGTAGGGGTCACCATAGGTACCGCGGAGGATCTGCTGCAGTGCTCCGCCGGAGGGGTGGGCATATTTGACGACTGGCCGGTAGCGCTTTGTCGGTCCGCAGGATGTCAGAAGAAGCATCGTGGCAACTCCCAGCAGCAACAGGCCCTTCATTTAGGGCACTGCTTTTTTGGGGATTTTCATCCCCGGTTTCCAAGGCTCTGTCCAGAGGGTGCTGGTCGTTTTCTGATGGCTGATTTTGCCGTGACATGTCATATAAAAGCTCTTTTCATCTTCACTCATATAACGTCTGCAGACCTTCATCCTTTTGAGATAGATCGGCTCATCCTTGAAGTTGGTATAGGTGACCTTGCGATCTTTGCTGCTGGCGTGGGCGAACCAGCCATTGCCCAGATAGATGCCGACATGGGTGATGCGCCGGCTGTACCTGCTCGTGGAGCCAAAGAAGATGAGGTCACCATAAACAAGATTGCCATAATTGACTTTTTTCCCTACTTTCGCCTGATCCCGTGCAATACGGGGGATGCGTACACCCATTTGTCCGTAGATATTGTAAGTCAGGCCGGAGCAATCGAATGCATATGGCCCCTCTTCCGCCCAGATATAGGGTTTGTCCAGATATTGATTGAGAAGTTTCTGGATATTTTTCCGATTGGGTTTACAGGTTTTGGATGGTTCGATGATGTCGTAGTTGGGATAGTGGTAGGCTTTGGTACAGCCGCCGAGTATGAAGATGGCCGTTGCCAAAGCGATGGTGATATGGATTGTTTTCATTTTTTTCCTCAAGGCAATGCTGTAATGGAAAAAAGATTATATCGGCTTACGGTGAATGAAGGGTTACAAAATCAGCATTGCGTCACCATAGCTGAAAAAGCGATAATTGTTTGCAATCGCTTCTTTGTAGAGCGCCAATGTTTTCTCTCTTCCGACAAAAGCACTCACCAGCATGATCAATGTACTTTTTGGCAGATGAAAATTGGTAAGCAGGCAGTCGACCCGTTGAGGGGGGTTGTGCGGATTGAGAAAGAGGTCGCACTCTCCCTCTCTCTTTTGGGTCCTGACATAATACTCGATGGTGCGGGTAACGGTGGTACCGATGGCGAGAATCTTTCGGGGACTCTCCAGCAGTTGCGCGGTTTCGTCTGGTATATGAAAATACTCTGAATGCATGGGGTGATCGAGGATATGATCGACTTCGACCGGCTTGAAGGTACCTGCGCCGACATGCAGCGTGATCTTGCGTACATGGTGTCTCTGCTCCAGTCTCTTGAATAGTTCAGGGGTAAAGTGCAGGGAGGCAGTGGGGGCAGCGACGGCACCGGCTTCACGTGCAAAAAGTGTTTGATAATCTCTTTCGTCCTCGGCCTTGTCTTCGCGCTGCATATAGGGTGGCAGCGGAATATGGCCAATCTCGTCGAGTATCTGAACCAGCGCCTCAAAACGGAGTGCCTGACTGTCTTTCGTGAAAGTGACAATGCGTGAGCCATCTTCGTTGAGTGACGTGACTGTCGCCTGCAGGCCCTGTTCGAAGGTGAGTACTGTACCAACTTTGACCCGTCCTTTGATCAGGACGAGAGAGTGCAGGGCATCCAGCGTCTTGTTGAAGAGAAGCTCTGTCTTGCCGCCGCTTGCTTTGGTACCGTAGATGCGGGCTTTGATGACACGCGTGTCGTTGATGACGACATCGCATTCGGAGGGCAGGTACTCGAGGAGATCGCTGAAAGTACTGTGTGTGACAGTATCGCTGCTTCGGTCATAGATCAGCAGCTTTGCCTGGTCTCTGGGGTAGACCGGGGTTGTTGCGATGAGGTGCTCCGGTAGATGATAATCATAAGCGGAGGTGCGCAGTGCTTCCGGCGTATCGGTATTTTGCTCCATTTTTACCTGATGTGAGGAGAGAATCCTTTAGGATTTCTCTGCGCTCTGTGTTGGGTTTGCCTCTTCTTCCTCTTCCTTCTCTTCGGGTTCGGCAGGATTGACCATACGCACGATCAGGATAGAGATGCCGTAGAGGATGACGAGCGGTGCTGCCATCAGCAGCTGTGTCAGGACATCCGGAGGTGTCAACAGGGCCGCTACGAGGAAGATAATAATGACGGCATATTTGAAAAAGTCGATCAGTGTTCTATCGGTGATCAGGCCAAGCAGTGCCAGGAAATAGGCAAAGACAGGGAGTTCGAACGCGAGGCCGAATCCAAACATGATCTTGGTGAAGAAGCCGACATAATCCTCGATATTGATCAGCGGCGTATAGAGAAAAGAGCCGAAGGTGATCAAGAACTGGAAGCCAAAAGGCGTCACGATATAGTAGGCAAAGAGGACACCGGTCAAGAACATAATCGAGCCGCCGAAGACAAACGGAAGCACCATCTTCTTTTCGTTTTCGTAGAGTCCCGGAGCGACAAAGAGCCAGATCTGGTAGAGGATGATCGGGAGTGCCGCCAGCAGGCCAGCGAAGAAAGAGACTTTGAGCGCGACAAAGAAGGCACCACCGACCTGATGGGTGGTGATCATCCCCTGGAAGCTCTTCTCCCGAAGTTTGTTGTTGAGATTTTCACGGGTGAGATTCTCCTCTTTGG
>JAOZOG010000551.1 GCA_029933395.1 Sulfurovaceae bacterium
AGGGTATAGAGACAGCGGAACAGGAGATGTTCCTGAAGATGCATCACTGCGATATCGGACAGGGTTACCACTTTGCCAGACCACTATCTTCCGAAGAGTTCATCGATTTCGTGAAAGAACACAAATCAAAACTGTATAATGAGGCAAAGGAGTAAAGAATGATACAGAAACTCATTACTGTGACAGGAGCGGTTTTCCTGCTTGCTATGACGGTACAGGCAGAAGAGGCCAAAACGAAGAAGATCGTGAAAAAAGAAGCCTATCACGCTGTCTGGCAGAA
This sequence comes from Sulfurovaceae bacterium, assembly GCA_029933395.1. Classification (GTDB taxonomy): domain Bacteria; phylum Campylobacterota; class Campylobacteria; order Campylobacterales; family Sulfurovaceae; genus SZUA-451. The sequence goes on from JAOZOG010000551.1 coordinate 281, forward strand.
GATCTACGGAGGCAGTGAAGACGATATTGCCTACGGGGTCGTTGCACTGGAGAACGGGGACAGCGCCATTGTGGGTACCTGCAAGTCCTACGGAGCCAAACGTACGGATATCTGTCTTGTCAGAATGTCGGCGGACGGCAATATGAAATGGAGGCTCTGGCTGGGCGGTGCCAAGAAAGACGAAGGCAGGGCCGTTGCCAGAGCAGCGGACGGGAATATTCTCGTATTGGGACATTCCAAATTCGGCAAGAGATATGACTATGACCTTTTTGTGGCAAAGGTCTCCCTCGACGGCAAAAAGATCTGGGAGACCCGTCTGGGAGGAGAACGTGACGAGTACGCAGGCGGGATCGCCGGAACCGATGACGGCGGAGTGCTGGTGGTCGGGGCGAGCCAGTCGTACGGGAAAGGTGACAAAGATATCTATATCGCAAAACTGACCAAAGAGGGAGAACTCGTTTCCGCCCATACTGTAGGAGGAAAAAAGGAAGATGTCGCAACGGCCCTGACACGTACCCGTGACGGGAAGATGGTGTTGGTCGGATACCGTGAAACGGAACGTGTCGGAGACAGTGATTTCCTCATCATGCAGATGGACCAGAACGGGAAACAGCAATGGGTAAAGACCTTTGGAGAAGCCTATGAAGATATGCTCATGGGTGTGACAGCGACCATAGACAACGGTATCGTAGCCATCGGAAGTACCCGTTCGTACGGAAGCTCCCAGAGCGACCTTACCGTAATGAAGATCAACGGCAGAGGGAAAACGGTCTGGCATAAGATCTACGGTTTCAAATATTATGAATACGGTGAGGCGGTAGCGACGACACGGGACGGCGGTTTCATGCTTGTCGGCGGGACCAATACACTGGGTAAAGGCAACCACAGTGTTTATGTACTTGCCCTCGATAAAACCGGTGAACTTATCTGGTCACATGTTTACGGAGACGAAAGGAAAGATGTAGGGCACGGTGTAGCGAGAATGAGTGACGGATCGATGCTCGTTGTCGGTGAGAGCAACAGTTTCAAACGTGCCAGAAACTTCTATATGATCAAGCT
>JAOZOG010000021.1:0-3465 GCA_029933395.1 Sulfurovaceae bacterium
TCTCTCCGAAGACTGCCGCAGGCCCCATCGCGATAATACCGAAGATGACAGCAGGGAGATAGACTTTCCAGAAATCGCCCAGTGGCATATCGAATGTGGTTTTAAGTACCAGCGGTATCAGGAAAAAGGCGATCGCCATTGTCGAAGAGTGAAACAGGAAGGTAACATACATCCGTACCAGATCTTTGTCTTTGAAGACATCTTTGACTTTCGCTTCTTCTTCTGCGAAAGAGTGGCTAATGGTAGGGGGTTCTGGCACGACGGTAAAGAGCAGTATGATGGAGAGGAGCGCCATCCCTGCGGTGAGGAAGAAGAGTGCCTCGACACCACCACCCATGCCGCCGATAATCGGCCCAATCACCATCGCAGCGGTAAAGGCGAGAGCGATTACCATCCCCATTACTGCCATCGCATGAGCTCTCTCATCCTCTCGGACATGGTCGCTGATCATTGCGATGATGACGGAGCCGATCGCTCCGGCACCTTGGAGGAAGCGCCCCAGAAGCAGCATATAGATGTCGTCGGAAAGACCTGCGATCACGGAACCGAGTGCAAAGATCAGAAGCCCGATCAGGATCGCCTTTTTGCGCCCTATCTTGTCGCTGAGAACACCGAAGGGTACCTGGAGCGCTGCCTGTGTCAGGGCATATCCGCCCACTGCCAGGCCGATCAGAGTAGGTGTCGCTCCCGGGAGTTCATGGGCATAGGCTGAGAGTACCGCCATGACAACGAAAAGTCCAAAAAATCTGAGTCCGATAATCAGACTCAGGTGCCAGGTTTTGCCGACAATATCTTTCAAAAGTGATCCTTATATATGATTTGGATAAAATTAGCGGATTATAGTCCTATATGGTTAAAAAAAGGTTAAGAATATGCAATTAGTGTTGGCAAGCTCCAATAAAGGCAAGGTAAAAGAGTTCAGGCAGATGTGCGAGGGCGAAATCACCCCTTTCAGCGAAATACTCGAGCCTTTCGAGATTGTCGAAGATGGTGAAAGTTTTGCCGAGAATGCTCTGATCAAGGCCCGAACCATCTATGAAAAGCTGGGCGAGGAGTATCTGGTTATCGCTGATGACAGCGGGATTTCGGTACCGCTGCTGGGTGGAGAGCCGGGTATCTACAGTGCCCGTTACGCCGGAGAGGGTGCCAGTGACCGTGAAAATCTCGAGAAACTTATCGGAGAGATCAAGGCAAAAGGTGTACAGAAGACCCCGGCATTTTATACGGCGGCCATCGCGATCGTCAGTCGATATGGTGACTATGTCGTGCATGGCTGGATGCATGGAGAGGTGATCGATGAGAAACGCGGCGAGAAAGGGTTTGGCTATGATCCGATCTTTATTCCTGAGGGCCATACACAGACACTTGGGGAGCTTGACCAGTCGATCAAAGCAGAGATTTCACATCGGGGTAAGGCACTCCGGATGGCAAAACCTGTTATCAGGATGCTGATGCGAAAATAGCGGAGCAGGAGTATGCGGCGCGGGCATTCCTGCCCATGAATATCGGCAGACAGGAAACCCCTCGGAACCGGAGGATTTATCCCCGAAGTGCGGAGGCAGAGCTTCCGGTTCCGAAATGGCGATAACTATTAAAGAAGGAGACAAGGTAGAGATGCAGGATAGAGAGTCTGAAAAAAAAGCGTTTATGGGTGACCTGCAGAAGATTTACGATGAGTTGCAGAGACGACAGGAGGTGCTGAATGGTTACTATGCTTTGGCAAATGGAGAGCACAAAGAGGCCGAGAAAGTTGTTACGGATTTTCTCTTCAATATAGAGCTGGAGCGCAGTGACGAGAGCGTCATGGCAGCACTGACGAGAATCGTCAACCTGAGAGAGGATGCTCTCGAGCAGGTGATGCAAAAGGTAGGATTGAGCGAAGAGGAGATGATCGAAAAAAAAGAGAAAGCCTATCTTTTTGTCAGTAATTTTCATCTTGACCGTCACTCGGCACTGATTGCATGGATCGAGGAGCAGAAGCTACTCGACACTTTTTATCGTACGCTGATCTCGGGTGTAGATGCCGTGGGACGCGCGATGAGTGGGTGGCAGAGTGTCTGGACGGCACATATCATCCATGGGGTCAATCGGGAACTTTACCGCAGTTTCAACGGGGACGAGGAGAAGATCTTCGAACTGCTGCAGAGGGAGGGGCTCTATGATCTGGACGACCAGGGTTGTATCGGTGATCGTTGCTACTCTGTACTGCACCAGGACAAAGAGGGGAAATATCATAGGCTCTCTTATGCTGAAGCCTTTGCCAAAGAGGTCGCGGAAGTGATCCAGGCACTCGATGCATTGATTGGGCTGCTAGAGGAGGCTGAGGACAGGGTATTCAACCAGAAAGAGCAGTGGATCGCCTATCTGCTGGCGATGAAAATTGCTTTCGAGCACAATGATCCTGACAAGTTGATCCAGTATTGGGCGGAAGTCGACAGGGCCTGGATGGCGATCACGACGCCACTGCAGATAGGACATCCGCTTGAGTACTATGAGGACCACTACCGCAAGGCGGTGGCATTGGAGTGGGATCTGCGCATCATCAACCCCAGACTTCAGGAGGGATCGCAGACCCGTTCGAATATCAAAACATTTGCCAAAAAGCTGGCAGAATCGATCGGGGGCAATGCCCCCAAAGTCATTCAAAACAATTTGACACAGGTGGATGAGACACAGCTCTATATCGGCCAGCCGGTACTCTATTATGGGGCAGAGTTTAATGGACTCTTCTCGGCGCAGGTCGTACCCAATGATGAAAGCGTCTCCTCGGAACTGGGCAAAAAGATCTTCGCCTATGCAGACTTCGTGATGGCTTCCAAAAAGGCTAAGCCGGTGATGCGCCTGAGTGTGGAGACGATGGGAGAAACCTTTGTCAGAAAGCAGCGAAAGCTGATCGAGAATGAACCGGCCCTCTGGCATAAAATCTACGATATCTCTACGATCGGCCATGAATTCGGGCATATACTCTGGATAGAGAACGATACCGAAAGCGCGATGAACGAAATGGGGCAGTTCAAAAATATCGAAGAGTTCAAGGCGACGACGGGTGGGCTGATGGCTTTTTTCGAGAATGATGAAATTCACCTGAGAAAACATATGGTTGACGATCTGGTTTCGCGGGCAGTGGGCCTGATGGCATGGCGGGAGGTCGGCGAGGTACTCCCCTACTACTGTGAAGGGTTGATCCATCTCGAGATACTCTTCAAGAGTGCCGTGATCAGCTATGACGATACGATACGGATCGATTATGGCCAGTATGGGATTATGAAGGCGCACTACCAGACAGCCTATCGCGAGCTGGCATCGCACTATCTCCGCAAAGAGGATGCAGGCAACTATCTGCATCGTTATGTGGTCAAAAAAGAGGGTATTTATCTGCCGAGAGATGAGCTGGTGCAGGAGTTTGTGGAGCATTACTATCGCAGATACCAGGAGATTGGACAGGAGACGGTGGTATTGGATTGA
>JAOZOG010000021.1:3565-18456 GCA_029933395.1 Sulfurovaceae bacterium
ATCACATTTCACCCATCCCTAAATACTCTTTGGATATAATCCTTCCAATTATGTCATAGTGAGGATGGAGAATGCTACTTTTTACCCCCGGCCCTACGCCTGTACCGGAGTTTGCCCGTGTGGCGATGGCAGGAGAGACGCTGCATCACCGTACACCGGAATTTGAGGCAATCTTTGCAGAGACGCGCGCACTTCTTTTCAAGCTTTTTGCAACAGACGAAGTGATCATGCTGGCGTCATCAGGAACCGGTGCAATGGAGGCGGCAGTGACCAATCTCTGTCACGACACATTGCTGAGTATCAACTCGGGTAAGTTCGGTGAGCGCTTTGGCAAGATCGCGCTGGCGAGCGGATTGAAGAATATTGAAATCAAGCATGAATGGGATACACCCGCTACCGTCGAAGAGGTCGAAGAAGCACTCAGAAAAAATCCTCAGATTGATGCCATTGCGATCCAGATCTCAGAGTCTGCCGGAGGACTGCGTCATCCTGTCGAAGAGATCGCCGCTGCGGTCAAAGCGATCAATCCGGAGATTATGGTGATCGCCGACGGGATCACCGCTGTCGGTGTCGAGCGAATCGATGTGGAGCATATCGACGCACTGCTTGCCGGAAGCCAGAAGGCACTGATGCTGCCTCCGGGGCTCTCTATTTTGGGATTGAGCAGTGCTGCGATCGAGAAGATCGGCAGTGGCAGGGGGTATTACCTCAATCTTGCTTCCGAGATCAAAAAGCAATCACAGAATACCACCGCCTATACTGCTGCAACGACACTGATTATCGGCCTGCGCGCGATTCTTCAGAGAGTTGAAGCGGAGGGCGGCTTCGGCAAGCTCTACTGTGATACGGCAAGACGGGCGAAAGCGACACGATTTGCACTGGAAGCACTCGGGCTGCACAGCTACCCCAAAGTACCGGCACGCTCTATGACGACGATCGACGATGCAGATGCATCCGAGATCCGCACCCTGCTCAAAACAGACTTTGGTGTCAACGTCGCCGGTGGACAGGATCATCTCAAAGGAAAGATCTTCCGAATCAATCAGATGGGGTTGATCGATCCCTACGAGATGGTGTGGGTAGTCAATGCAGTCGAGTTGGCACTGGCCAAAATGGGACGCAGAGCCTATGATGGAACAGCAAGCCGGGTCTTCAATGAAACCTATTTCAAAACGATGCTGGAGAAAGCGAAACAATGATCTTCGAACATGAGATACCCAGCGGAAGCAGGCTCTACTTCGGCAGGAGCGCCAGGATCAAACGCGAGATCGAAACCGTTGCGGGAGAGACGCTTGAAGCGTTGGGTTATGAAGAGATCGTCACGCCGATCTTCTCCTATCATCAGCATGAGAGTTTTGACAATCTCAAGCCGTTGGTCCGACTGAATGATGCGATGAACCACGAAGTGACGCTTCGTGCGGACAGTACAGTGGATGTCGTGCGTATCGTTACCAAGAGACTGGGGCGGAGTATGGAGTCGAGGAAGTGGTTTTATATCCAGCCTACCGTGACTTTTCCGACCAGGGAGCAGTATCAGGTGGGTGCCGAGGTGATAGACGGTACCTTTGCTGAAGTGGCCAATACGACCATACGCATCCTGGATGCTTTGTCGATCAAGCCGATTCTTCAGCTTGCCAATATACGCATTCCCCATCTTCTCAATGAGAAGTACGGCATCTCGCTGGAACTATTGCGTTCGACCAATATCGAGATGATTCTCAAGACAGATCTTCCGTGGATCGACCAGCTGGTGAGACTGCACAGTGTGGAGGAGCTCTCTGATTTGAGTGCTTTTCCGGAGGATATTTCACGGGAGCTCGAAGAGATCAGGAAGGCCGCATCACAGATCGAGTATGAGCGCGTGGTAGTCTCACCGCTCTATTATGCCAAGATGCGCTATTATAAGTCGCTGACATTCAAGATGTTCGAGGAAAATACGCTTTTGGCAATGGGTGGTACCTATGTAGTGGATGGTACAGAAGCAGCGGGATTTGCACTCTATACCGATGAGTGTATCGCAAATAAAATGAGTAGGGAATAAAGATGAATCAAGAGAGAAACAGAGCCGATCTGATTGTAGGGCTTCAGTGGGGAGACGAAGGCAAAGGAAAGATAGTCGATCATATGGCGCAGACCCATGACATCGTCTGTCGATTTGCCGGTGGGCACAATGCCGGACATACGATCGTTGTTGACGAGAAGACCTATGCACTGCACCTGATCCCGTCAGGCGTACTCAATCCCAATGCCAGAAATATTGTAGGAAACGGCGTCGTGCTTTCTCCGGTCGACTTCATCAAAGAGATGAGTCAGTTCGACGATCTGGAGGGGAGACTTTTTATTTCGGACAAGGCGCATCTTCTGCTTCCTTATCACGCGCTGATCGATCAGGCTAAAGAGCTGTTGAAAGGTGACAAAGCGATCGGTACGACCGGCAAGGGAATCGGGCCGGCCTATGGTGACAAGATCGCCAGAGTAGGGCACCGGGTAGGGGAACTGCATCACCCCGAAAAGCTTACCGATAAGATTATGCATTACTTCGAAGAGAACCGCGCTATTTTTGATGTGATGGGCGTAGCGTCGCCGAAGAGAGACGCGTTGCTCGCAGAGCTCGAGGGGTATCGAAGTGTTCTCTCTCCCTATATCGTCGATACGACACTGCTCGTCTGGAAGGCGCTTGAGAGCGGCGATAAAATGCTGCTGGAGGGTGCACAGGGAACGATGCTCGATATCGATCACGGCACCTATCCCTATGTCACCAGCTCGACGACAGTCAGTGCGGGTGCCTGCAGCGGATTGGGACTCAACCCCAAAGATATCGGCAAAGTGACCGGCATTGCCAAGGCATACTGTACCCGTGTCGGAAACGGGCCTTTCCCCAGCGAAGATTTTGGTGAAGAGGGAGAACGTCTGCGTAAAAACGGCCACGAGTTCGGCACGACGACAGGTCGCCCGAGACGCTGCGGCTGGTTCGATGCGGTCGCGATGAAACATGCCGTACGCATCAATGGCGTAGACCAGATCGCACTGATGAAGCTCGATGTGCTCGATGGTTTCGATGAGGTTAAGGTCTGTGTCGCCTACGAAGTGGATGGCAAAGAGATCGACTATGTACCCTACGACCTCGAAGATGCAACACCGGTTTACAAAAGTTTTCCAGGATGGGAGAAGACGGAGGGTGTCAGAAAATTTGATGATCTTCCCGAGACAGCAAAAACCTATATCGAAGCACTTGAGGCGATGGTGGGAGCCAGGATGGGGATTATTTCGACCAGTCCGCAGAGGGAAGATACAATTATCAGGGGGGAAGCAGAATGAGACTCAAGCCACAGCAGACAGGATATGTAGCGACAAAAGTCGGTATCGATCTTGCTAATGCACCTTTTATTACGATGCCAAAAGGCAGAGATGCCGTCGTGGAAGCGGTCAAAGAGATCATCGACGAAAATCTCAAAAAAGAGCGTGCGCTCGATGAGAAGGTCAAAGAGATCATCGACGAGAATTATGACGAGATCGAGTTCCAGCATGCCGATGAGCGGCAGCTCTTCTTCATGATCAAAAAGAAAATGGCACCGGATTACGGGGTCATTATGAACTATGACGACCGCTACAACGATTTGGCGCACACGATTCTCGATGAGCTGTATGAGAATTATCTTGTGGAGTACGATGTCAACGAAAATCAGGTTAAAAATGTCATCTTCAAAGCATTCAAAGCCTTTGCTGATGCTTTTGACGAGATCGATGATATCGTCTACGAAAAGATCAAGAATATGAAACGGGAAGTGATTCCGGGCAGCCAGGATTATGAGCTGCTCTATGAGCGCCTCTATCAAGAGGAGCTCTCCAAGCGGGGGATGCTGTAGGGTGGGCTTTCAAGCCCACCAATTATTATGGGAGGCATTGTGTCAGATATGGAAGGTGGGCACAAGTGCGCCACCCTACGATAATATAGCAAATAAAAAGAGGGAATATGACAAAAGTATCTATCTATTTTGAAAATGGAACGTTTCTCGAGGCGGAGAGCTTCGGTGCAGAAGGAACACAGGTCGGTGAGATTGTCTTCAATACATCGATGACAGGGTATCAGGAGATTGTGACGGACCCCAGCTATGCGGGACAGTTCGTTACTTTCACGATGCCGGAGATCGGCAATGTGGGATGTAATGCACAGGATATGGAGAGTCTTGGTGCGCACTGCAAGGGAATCATCGTGCGCAACTATCAGGCACGCCCCTCCAACTTCCGATCCGAAGAGACACTGCATGAGCTGCTCAAAAAATATGACGTGATGGGCATTACGGAGATCGATACCCGTTTCTTGACAAAGATGCTCAGGGATGAGGGTGCGATGATGATGATCGCTTCGACTGAGATACATGAGGCCGAGGAGCTTAAGAAAATTTTGGGAAGTTCACCACGTATCGAAGAGATCAATTATATCGAGAAGGTCAGCACCAAAAAACCCTATATTCATCAGCAGGCCCGTTACAATGCGATGGTGTTCCGCTATGAAGAGCCCAAAACGGACAAAAAGATCATTGCCCTCGATTTTGGTATCAAGCGCAATATTCTCAACGAGCTGACCCATGCCGGCATGGAAGTAGAAGTAGTGCCCAATTCGATGGAAGCGGAAACGATCATCTCCAAGTTCGAATCCAAAGAGATCGATGGTGTATTCCTCTCCAACGGTCCGGGAGATCCGTTGATCCTCAAAGAAGAACAGGAGAAGATCAAAAAACTGATCGCTGCCAGGGTCCCACTCTTTGGTATCTGCCTGGGGCATCAGCTCCTCTCTATTTCGCACGGTTACGATACCTACAAACTCAAATTCGGCCATCACGGCGGAAATCATCCCGTCAAGAATGAAGCCAGAGGAACTGTCGAAATTACGGCACAGAACCACAACTATAATGTACCGGACAATATTACCGAAGTGGCAACTGTGACACATACCAACCTTTTCGATAATACAATCGAAGGGTTGCGTTATAACGATGCCCCGGTGATGTCGGTGCAACACCACCCCGAAGCGAGCCCGGGGCCACACGAGAGTGCCTACATCTTCTCCGAGTTTGCAGAGATGCTGTAGGGTCGGTTCTACCGACCATGTTCAGATAAGACGCGTTATATGGTCGGTAGAACCGACCCTGCGTGTGGATCTATGGTTCATTTCATTTTGATATATTTTTCTCCCCTCTCCACAAAATATTCTATACTTTCCCTATGAACAAAAAAGAACGACTCTACATTGCTGATATTATCGATGATCCTGTAGTGAGCTATCCTTCCTACTATCTGCTCAGCCGTTCGATGCACAGCAATGAGCTTTTGCATGCGGCACTGGAAGCAATTCATCAGATGGAGTTTGCATTTTATCGTGAACCGAAAAATTATGAAGAGATCTTTCGCCTGTTGCAAGCCGGACAGTTTCCACTTTTCAAAGAGCGTTATGCCATCGGATACTTTGGCGGGCGGGTGATGTATCTGGAGTCCAATGGGTGGAAAAGTATGCCGATGACAGAGGATGCCTTCAAGATGGAGAACTGGCTGATTTTCTGATCGTTTTTTCCGACTAATCACTACTATGCTAGAATACATTCTAAATTATCAGTAAAAAGGTCAAATAATGAATATAGCCATTCTCTTTGGTGGATCGAGTTTTGAGCACGAGATCAGCATCGTCAGTGCCATCACAATGAAGAAGGTTTTGAAAAAAAGCACATTGACATTTATCTTTGTCGACAAAGAGCGCGAGTTCTATCTTGTCGAGGGCCAGGCGATGAAATCCACTCACTTCAGCTCCGGTGACTACAAAAAAGATAAAAAACTGACTCTGAAGCGGGGTGGTTTTTTTGCTGAGGGTATGTTTGGCAGCAAAAAGCTTGCATTCGACATCGCACTCAATCTGATTCATGGGCGGGATGGCGAAGATGGAAAAATTGCTTCGCTGATGGAATTTTTCGGTATTCCCTTTATCTCCCCACGTACAGAAGCCTCTGTTTTGAGCTACAATAAGCTCTATACGAAATTGTTTGCAGAGAGTCTGGGTGTCAAGGTCGTTCCCTATCAGCATCTTTCCAAGAGTAGCGAGCGAAAACTCACACTCTCTTACCCTGTCATTATCAAGCCCGTACGCCTGGGAAGCAGTATTGGTGTGAGTGTTGTCAAGAGTGAAGCGGAGTTGGATTATGCGCTCGATGTTGCGTTCGAGTTTGACAGTGATGTCGTGATCGAGCCATTTATCGAGGGGGTTAGAGAGTACAATCAGGCAGGTTGCAAAACGGATACATGGGAACTCTCTATCGTAGAGGAGCCACAGAAGGAGGCATTTCTCGATTTTGAGAAAAAGTATATGGATTTCGCGCGTGACAGCCGGGTGATGGAGGCGGATATTGATGATGTGCTCAAGGAGAAGATACGCGAGAGTTTCAAGAAAATCTACGATCCTCTGTTTTTGGGCAGCCTGATGCGTTGTGACTTCTTTGTTGTTGATAATGAGGTGCTGCTCAATGAGATCAATCCAATCCCCGGTTCGATGGCGAATTACCTTTTCGAAGATTTTGAAGGAGTGATTGGGCGGCTGGCAAAACACCTTCCAAAAGAGAAAGCGATTACGATCGACTACCACTACATCCACTCTATCCAGAGTGCAAAAGGAAAAGCATAATATAGATCAAAAGCTCCTAATAGATAATATAATATTATTTAGTTACAATTGTTAAAATTAATGAGGAGTATAGGATATGAGAAAAATAGTACTTTTTTTAATCACCGCAGGCGTATTGATGGCTGGAGAGATGGCGCAGGATGATCGCACAGGGTTGATCTGGCAGGATAACCGTTTTGTCGAGTCCGAGAGGGTGACATACTCGCAAGCGGAAAAGATCTGCAAAGAGTTGCGACTTGGCGGTTTCAGTGACTGGCGCATTCCTACGATACGGGAGCTCCTCTCGATTGTCGACTACAAGAAATACGACCCTGCCATTCTCGATGGTTTCAGTATCGGAGAGTCGAGTTACTACTGGTCCTCGACCCAGTATATGGGCGATCCTGACAAAGTTTGGGGTATCGATTTCAAAGATGGTGCTGCAGATGCCAATGGCAAAGCGTATGACCGTAGAGTGCGCTGCGTGAGGACAATGACAGCACCCAAAAAATAAACTTCCCCTTCGAGTCTCATAAAAGCAGAAAGATCCCTTCGTCTCAATGACGAAGAAAATACTTAATATTTATCATTAAATCGTCCACCATACTTCTTAATAGGACAAAAAACCTCTGATTAAAAGCTGTCCTGTAGGGATTTGAAACATTATTGTTTAACAGAAACTTAAACAACTCTATTTCATTTGGTGGCTTAGTTCTTAAGCTTTTTTTTCATCAAATCATCTTATAATTCAACGTTTAGTCCATTCAGGGCTATAAGCAAATTTTTCAAGGGGGTATTGCATGCAATCAAATGCAGCATTGGAATATGATTATTCCGTAGCAAAATTGTTTACCTACACAGCAATTTTGTTTGGAATATTGGGTATGACAATTGGTACGCTGATCGCGTCCCAAATGGCTTTTCCGGAACTTAACTATCTGTTTGGTGAGTATGGTACATTCTCAAGACTGAGACCTGTTCATACAACAGTGGTTGTATATGGATTTACACTGAGTGGTGTTTGGGCTACTTTCTATTATTTGGGCCAGAGGGTTTTGAAGGTTTCTATGGCAGAATCCAAATTTCTGATGTTCATCGGAAAGTTGCACTTCTGGCTCTATTTTGTGGGCGCCCTGGTAGCAACTATAAGCCTTTTGATGGGAATTACACAAGCTAAAGAGTATGCACAGTACGAATGGCCTATCGATATTGTAATTGTTATTATCTGGGTACTATGGGGTATCTCTATCTTTGGAATAATTGGTATCAGGAGAGAAAAGTCACTCTATATTTCACTCTGGTACTATATTGCCTGTTTCCTGGGTGTTGCGATGCTTTACCTCTTCAACAATATGGCTGTACCGACATACTTTGTCTCAGGGATGGGAAGCATCCTTCACTCTGTCTCTATGTACTCCGGCACAAATGATGCATTGGTGCAGTGGTGGTGGGGACACAATGCAGTGGCATTTGTCTTTACCGTTCCTATCGTTGCGATGATCTATTACTTCCTCCCAAAAGAGTCCGGCCAGGCGATCTACTCTTATAAGCTTTCACTGCTCTCTTTCTGGGGCTTGATGTTTGTTTATCTCTGGGCAGGCTCTCACCACCTCCTCTATTCAACTGTTCCTGACTGGATGCAGACAATGGGATCGATCTTTTCTGTTGTGTTGATTCTCCCTTCCTGGGGTTCAGCGATCAACATGCTTTTGACGATGAAAGGTGAGTGGAATCAGCTGACTGAAAACCCGCTGATCAAGTTTATGGTTCTTGCATCGACATTCTATATGCTCTCTACACTCGAAGGCCCTATCCAGGCGATCAAGTCAGTCAATGCGATTGCACACTTTACCGACTGGATCCCGGGACACGTGCATGATGGTGTACTTGGATGGGTTGTCTTTATGGTTATGGCAGGCCTCTTCCATATGGCACCAAGAATGTTCAAGAGAGAGATCTACTCGAAGAAGTTGCTGGAAGCACAGTTCTGGCTTCAGACAACAGCGGTTGTCCTCTACTTTACTTCCATGTGGATTGCAGGTATTACGCAGGGTATGATGTGGAGAGCAGTTGACGAGTATGGTAACCTGATGTATTCATTCATCGATACCGTTGCAGTACTGCACCCATACTATGCGATCAGAGCGCTTTCAGGTGTACTTTATCTAGTAGGATTCCTGATGTTTGCGTACAATATGATAAAAACTATGAGTTCGTCAAGAGAATTGACAGAAGAGCCACAGTTTAGATCACCTATGGCATAAGGAGGTAGATTATTATGTTTCACTGGTTAGAAAAAAATCCGTTCTTCTTCGCCGTAGGCGTATTTATTGTCATCGCGTTTGCAGGTCTTATCGAGATCCTGCCCAATTTTGCAGAGGCATCACGCCCTGTAGTCGGTCTAAAGCCCCGTACAGTCTTGGAGCTTGCCGGAAAAAATATTTATATGAAAGATCAATGTATCGCTTGTCATTCACAGCTGATCCGACCATTCAAATCTGAAACAGATCGATATGGCCAGGTATCACTCTCTGGTGAGTATGCCTATGACAGACCATTCCTCTGGGGCTCCAAAAGAACCGGTCCGGATCTTCACCGTGTCGGTAACTACCGTACAACAGACTGGCATGAGAACCATATGTGGGATCCAACATCTGTTGTTCCTCAGTCTATCATGCCTGCATACAAGCATATGTTTACCAATATCGCCGATATTGAGACAGCATACGCAGAAGCAGTCACCGTCAAGAAAGTTTTCAATACACCTTACGACCAGCCAAATGGTACGAAGCTTGGTACTTGGGAAGAGGCGCAAAAAGCCGCACTCGAAGAGGCTAAGAAAATTACGGCTGATATGAAAAACAAAGATGTCAAAGATGCAGTAGCCAATGGACAGATCCCTGAGATCGTCGCAATGATTGCTTATCTGAACGCATTGAAATAAGAGGATAAAGAGTGGACATAAGAAACATTCAGGGCTATGCCAGTTTTTTTATGACTATCTTTTTGGTAATCGTATTGTATGGATATATTATCCATCTCTACAGGAGTGAAAAAAGAGGTGAAAGGGATTATGAAAAATATGGAAATATTGCGCTCGATGACGAGATCGACAGCAAACCCATAGAGGAAAATCCCAAAGCCATGAGCGAAAATGAGGAGCAAAATAAATGAATGCGTTAATGATTAAAGGGCTTTTGTTTGCAGCTGTGCTGATCGGTGCTACGATCGCGGTTGTCAAGTCCATGAACATTGATCTCAGTGATCCGATCAACCTGATCACAATGATCGGTGCAGTAGCGATTGCCGTATTGACGGTCGGTGTCTCGATCAAGTATATCAATCAGATGAAGACAGACAAGGCCGAGGGTGAATTGGCCGATGAGAATTGGGACGGTATTGGAGAGTATAAAAATGAACTTCCTGCAGGGTGGGCCTACTCTTTCCTGGGCACGCTTATCTGGGCAGTCTGGTACTGGTTTGTCGGCTATCCGCTGAATGCTTTCAGTCAGATAGGTCAATATAATGAAGAGGTACTGGCTTACAATGAGAAGTTTGAAGAGGTGCATAAAAATGCTACACCTGAAATTCTCAAAGAGATGGGCGAGTCAATCTTCCTGGTTCAGTGTGCTCCGTGCCACGGTGAAACCGGTGACGGTCTCTCAGGTAAAGCACAAGACTTTACAGCGGGTAGAGAGAGCAAAGAGCAGGTTCTTGATATCATCAAGAATGGTTCTGACCAATTGAAGTATCCAATGGGTGCAATGCCGGGCGGTATGGCTCAGGGTGCTGATGCAGAAGCGATCGCAGAGTATGTCGCTGGCGGAATGAAGGGTGAGCAGCCAGCATCCTTCGGTGTCTGTGCAGGATGTCATGGGGCTGATGGTAAAGGAAATGGTGGAACTGCGCCAAACATTGTAGAGTATGATCAGACACTCGTAGAGCACGTTCTGGAGAACGGCAGAAAAGGTGCGATCGGCATAATGCCATCATTCAAAGG
This sequence comes from Sulfurovaceae bacterium, assembly GCA_029933395.1. GTDB lineage: Bacteria > Campylobacterota > Campylobacteria > Campylobacterales > Sulfurovaceae > SZUA-451. Next base: position 14,215 of record JAOZOG010000021.1, read on the forward strand.
TAGATTGACTCCGGTGCAGCAAAAAGCATTGGCGACTTACCTGGGTTCATTGAAATAAGAGGAGTATGACAATGGCTACATCAGAAAATACAAACAGAGGCGTTTTTACGCTGAGCGGTGTGACCGGTATGCTGATTGCTACGGTACTGTTGCTTGCAATACTGGCAGTCCTGACAACATGGGGAATCAGTGTACAACAGAGCAGCGCTTCGAATTATTACAATCCGGCGCCTATTCTGGATATCAATAATCTCAAGGCAAACAGTACTGACAATGCAAAATTTGCATTTGTAGATGCCGAAGCAAAGGATAAATAATGATTACTATTATGGATAAAGTATTGGGCTGGGGAATGGTTATCTCGGCACTGATTACACTCTGGGCGGTTCTAACACCAAACCACCTTTTCGTAGGCTAACTATGAGGCAGGCAAAAGCGGGGATCTCCCTGCTTGCTGTGCTGCTGCCACTTCTGCTAAACGCAACCTTTTTCATCAAAAACGATTTAATCACACCCAAAGCTGCGACAAAGATCGAAGAGATAGGGGATGAGTTATCTTCCAAAACGGGAGTAAATCTCTACGTGATGGCAACCAATGAGCATTTCTCAGAAGGGCTCAATCTGGTAGCGTATAGCAAAAAGTATGAAAGCAATATCAGCAAGCCCTATGTCATATTGATCTTTGCCCCCAATGCATTGATTACAGCCAAATCCCAGGAGAAGGGAAGGGTGGCGATCATTCCTTCTTCGAAAGAGCTGGCATCGCTTTATGATAAAGGCAGTGTCATTGATGCGACAATCGATGTGGTTGCAGCCAAAGATAAGAACAGTAAGCGCGATAAATATAATATTGGAGTTGTCCAGGGTTACTCCGAGCTGGCTGACCAGATTGCCGACGCAAAAGGGATCGAAATGATCAGGACGATTCCCAACGAAACGAGGACAATTATCGGCGCCTTGAAATATCTTGTTATTTTGGGTACTATTCTGGTTTTGTGGATTCTGGTGATCCGACCTATCGTAATGAGGATAAAATATGGCAAGTGAGAGTAAGAAAACCTATTGGCCCCATATGATCATCGGCTTTCTGCTACTGGCGATCGTATTGGGTTACTGGACAGTCAGGGCAGCCAAATCGATGCCCGTCCAGGAGACCAATGACTACATGATGAAGTATCAGCAGGCAGATATCAATATCAATGATATCATTGAAAGCAAGCAGCGATTTGACAGTCAATATCTTATCGAACTCAAAGATGTCGAAACGATGGTGATGACAGATAATGTCAACAGCAACAGGGTGCAACATGATCAGGTCAGACTTTCAATGGGACCCAATCACTTCTCTTATACTGTCACAGACAAATCAGGCAGCACAGTCAGCGATGCGAATGTCAGTTTTCTTTTGACACGTCCGCATACGACGGTGGATGATCAAATGATCGATGTCGTTCCCCTGAAAGGCGACCGTTATGTCACACCCGATATCAATATCAGTAAACCTGGGCGCTATACCCTCCGGCTCAGGGTAAAAATCGGTAACGATACCGGATACTCCCACTTCGAGGCATATCTACAGCCGAAAAAATAGTTTTTTCTTGCAGACTGTATCGTTTCGTGCGGTACAGCTGATATTTTGCTATACTCCTATTATGAAAAAATTACTTATCTACCCTACATCACGAGCGTTGCGTACCCTCTCCATGGAATTGAAAAACCAGGAAGGCTTCCTGCCGACATTGATGCGGATGGACGAGTTTGAGCATCGTGCGACAATCATTCCGGATAGAATGATGGTTGATCCGATTCAACGTATTATGTATCTGCAGGAGGCTGCCGACTTTGAAGCGTTTGGCCAACTGAAAGTCGACAGAGAATTGATACGTTTCTTCACAAAAAGTGATGCGATCTTCAAATTTTTTGAGGAGTTGGCACAGGAGGGTGTAGATTTTTCGACCCTGGCCCAGGCGGATGCGTATGCCGAGTTCGATGCCCACCTTGAGATTCTCGAAAAACTCCTGGATAATTATCGGACTATTCTGGAAAACAGAGGGTTGACTGACAAAGTATTTATCCCCGAAAGCTATCGACTCAATGAGGGCTTTATTCAGGGTTATGATCAGTTTGAAATATTTCTGGAAGGATATTTGAGTCACTATGAACTCTCTCTGCTTGAGAAGATAGGGGAGCGAAAACCCCTGATCATACACTATGTGACCAGCAGGTTCAATATAAAAATGCAGGAGCGCTTCAAAGAGTATGGTATGGTTTTGCCGACTGAAAGTCTGGTCACGTTCGACTTCAGCGGCAAGGTGATTCTCTCCAGGGAACCCAATCGTGCATTTATCTGTGCGGATGTCCTTCATGTTGGGGAGCGCTACGAGCAGATTGCCGCGGCATTTGTGAGGATCGAGGAGTTGGTGCGTTCCGGAGTGGCTCCCGAATCGATCGCTCTCGTACTCCCTGATGAATCCTTCAAAGAGAGTGTTTCGCTGTATGACAAAGTGAATAACCTGAATTTCGCTATGGGCTTTGATTATGCAAAACGCGAAGCCTATAAGAAACTTGAAGCCCTCTATACGTATTGGCAAAATTATGATCATGAGAGTCGATATCTGCTGGAGCGATATGCTTTGCCAATGGAGCAGATCGAAGCCATCAGTGCTTCTCGCCGATGCAGCAGCGCCTCTTTTTTTGCATCTCTGGAAGAACTGTCGCTACTCGACTGTCTGCCGGAGGGCACGGAAGTGAATAGTGAGGATGAGAAGAGAGGCGATGAGCAGGTCCTGGAAAAGCGGATACACTTTTCGGAGCTCTTCATGGGAAGCCTATTCAGCCACAAAGAGTGGCTCTTTTTGTGGATGAAGACACTTTCGACACTTACGATAGATGATACGCGGGGCGGCAAAATTACTGTGATGGGGGTGCTGGAGACCAGGGGGGTACAGTTCGATGCCGTCGTCATAGTTGATTTCAATGAAGGCATCGTGCCGGCATCCTCCGGAAAAGATCAATTTCTCAACTCATCGGTCCGTACATTTGCAGGGCTGCCGACAAAAAATGACCGCGAATCCCTACAGAAACAGTACTACAGGCGGCTGCTCGAACAGGCGAGATATGCCGTGATACTCTACTGCAGCAGCGAAAACAGACTCCCATCCAAATTCCTCTACGAATTGGGTATAGAGCGGACAAATCGGGTTTCTCCTTCGCTTGCACTGCTTTATGGCGAGTCGTCACAGATCATCGAGAGAGAGGATCCGGTCATAGAGAATTTTGATGCCGGAGCTGTCATCTGGTCCGCCTCGAGACTCAAAATATGGCTTGACTGCAAGCGAAAATACTACTATCGCTATATCAAAAAGATTGAGGCAAAAACCGATGAAGAGATCAACGAAGGATCGTTTCTGCATCATCTTCTTGACCATCTTTTTAGGAAGCGTGACCAGTATGACTCTGCCAAAGAGATGCAAAAAGCTATCGATAAACTACTGGAAGAACTTTTGCCAAAAGAAGATGCGAAAATTGCCTACCAGAAACTTCTCTGGAGAGAAAAGCTCAAAGGCTTTGTCGAGAACCAAATCAGACATTTCGGGATCGGATGGCGGGTTGTATCCTGTGAATATGAGGTGGAAGGAGAGATCGGTGGATTGCGCTTCAAAGGGCGTATCGACCGCATTGACCAAAACGAGGCTGAAACGCTGGTGATCGACTACAAGAGCGGCTCCATCAAGGAGGCAAACAAGCGTAAAAACCTGGAGACACTGAGCGATTTTCAAATGAGTATCTATGATCAGCTGCTTTCGGGGCAGTTTCAAAATCTCGCTCTGGCCTTTATGCAGATACTTGAAGAGGGGAGAGTCGAAGAGATCACTGCGCTGGAGGAGAAGAATAGACTACTGCAGGAGCATATTGCCGAACTGAAGCGGACAGATCACTTTGTGGCTGAGAAGTGTGAAGAGTTGCAAAAATGCAAGTATTGTGAATTTGCCCTGATGTGCGAGAGAGGAGAGTATCTATGAGCTTCAAGCCTTTTTTAGCCTACTCTGCCTCTGCCGGATCAGGCAAAACCTTTGCGCTTTCGGTGCGCTACATCTCTCTACTGTTTATGGGTGAATCCGCTTCGAATATTCTGGCGGCAACATTTACCAATAAGGCGGCAGCAGAGATGCGTCAGAGGGTGGTGGACTCTCTGCGTGCACTGGATGCCGAGGAGAACAGGGCATTTGCAGATGCTATCTG
>JAOZOG010000552.1 GCA_029933395.1 Sulfurovaceae bacterium
GGTCCCGCCCCAAATTTTGTGTAAATGCTAAAATTCCAACATAAGTGAACCATTATGAAGGAACAGTATGAATACAAAACCTCAAAAAAACTCCATTGACGAGATTGATTTCAAAGAACTTTCTAAAAGCTGTAAAACACAAGAAGACCTTTCTGCTTTAACGAAGCAGTTTATGAAACAGATGATCGAAGGTATGCTGCAGGCAGAACTTGAAGAGCACATCAACGAAAACGGCAATACTTCCAAAAACGGTACCTATCCCAAAACAGTCCGCAGTGATGCAGGCGAACTCAGACTCGATATCCCCAGAGACAGAAAGTCCCAGTTTCAACCCCAACTCGTCCCCAAAGGCAAAACCACCATCAGCGGTATCGACGATAAGATCATCTCGATGTATGCCAGAGGAATGAGCCTGAGGGATATTGAAAAGCAGGTGCTTGAGATGTACGATGTCGAAATGTCCGATACACTCATTGGCAGGATCATCGACAAGATCACACCCCAGATCACCGCTTGGCAGAATCGTACCCTTGAAGCCATCTATCCTATTGTCTATATGGATGCAATGGTATTCAAGATCAAAGACGACAATGGCTTTTACAAAAACAGAGCCCTGCACTTTGCTATCGGTATCAATCTGGAGGGCAGAAAAGAGCTGCTGGGTATGTGGCTTACAGACAATGAAGGTGCCAAGTTCTGGCTCTCTATTGTCACGGAACTTAAAAACAGAGGTGTAGAGGATATCCTGATCGCTTCAGTAGATGGCCTCAAGGGATTCCCTGAAGCGATCAACTCCGTCTTTCCACAAACCATTGTACAACGTTGCATTATTCATCAGATACGCTATTCACTCAAATATGTGGGATCAAAGTACCAAAAGGAGTTTATGAGTGATCTCAAACTCGTATACAAAGCGCCTACCAAAGAGGCGGCAGAGGATGCACTGCTTGATCTGGAATCCAAATGGGGCGGGAAGTATCCTATGGTAATCAACTCCTGGACGAACAACTGGGTTGAGCTCTCTGCTTATTTTGAATATGCTGAGCCCATCAGGCGTATTATCTATACGACCAATACCGTAGAAGGATTCAATCGCCAAGTCAGAAAGATCACCAAATCCAAAGGAGGGTTCAGTAATGACGAAGCACTCTACAAACTGGTATTTCTGATTTATCGGGATATATCGAAAAAATGGGAGAAATCTATCTCCAACTGGGCGGAGATCATCTCACAGCTCTCAATTCATTTTCAAGAGAGGCTGGAGGGAAAAGTCAGGTGAGATCTGCTACAATAGATTTTTCCAAAAGCGGTGAATTTGGCTTACACAAAATATGGGGC
>JAOZOG010000553.1 GCA_029933395.1 Sulfurovaceae bacterium
CGAAACTCCAGCTATCTCTAGCCCTGTAACTATACTAGCAAAATCAGACTGTCCCTTTGGATCCAACAAATTCACCGGATCCCCAAGCACATACCCGTAAAGATTGGTATCCCCGCCGTTAAATCCAATCGGATCCTTAGCCGTCCACTTCCCGGTCTCGGCATCATAGTCACGGTAGCCGAATCTGGTCAGTTTGGTATCAACATCATAAAGTCCGCCCGCGAAACCGAACGGGACTTTGAGTGTTTGGTTTGTATCGCTTAGTATGTTTCCGTATGTATCGTGTGTAATGGTTTTGACAATTGTACCATCTTCCGTGCTGACTGCTTTGAGTGTGCCCACCTGATCATAAGAGAGATAGTACATTTGGTTATTATACACCATCTTGTATGGCATACGGTTGTCGGCATATTCGAACCGTACTCTGAGTTCGTTGCGTGCGCCGTATATCGCCAGCAGCGTTGTCAGGTCTTTCCAGAGATATTTTTCAATGGTCTCGCCGTTGACTTTTTTCTCCACTCTCTGGTTGTTCGCATTATGAACGTATTCGATTATGGTGCCATCAGGCTTGACAACGCTTCGCAGTTCGCCCAGCGTGCCGTAGCTGTAATGGGTTGTGCCTTCGCTTGTGATCCTGCTGGCGAGGTAGCCGTCTTCATCATAGGCATAAATATCTGAACCCACTGTTTCAAGCTGATCCAAGATCGTATAGGTCGCTTTCTTTTTTTGTCCGTCGATCTTCTTCGTCAGCCGGTTTCCGTTGGCATCGTACGTATAGACTTCAGTGACGTTGCCGTCTTTGAGCACTCTTAGCAATCTTCCTCTATCGTCGTAGCGGTATTTGTAGATATGAATTTCGCTGTTGACGCTTTCGGTGCGTCGAGTGATCTGTCCGTTTTTGTTGCGGGCTTCGATAACGTTTGTGTATGCATGGATGCATTTGATGGTGACGTTGTGCTCTTTTTGTTCTGCATAGTCGTTATAGCTGTTTTGCGCATTGTAGAAGGTATCACTGACGTTCAGGGCCAGTCCAGTTTTTTCGTTCCTGTTGATCAGCACGCTGCCGCTCTGGACCAGCAGGCCGTCCTTGTCGTACGCAAGGGTTTCGGTCTCTCCCGCGTAAATGATGCTGATCGGCAGGAAATTATTATTGTAACTGTAGTCAATAGTCTGATTCAGTGTGCCGCTCTGTGTCATGGAGGTGAGCAATTCGCCGTCGTAGACGTATGCCGCTCTCTCGCTGCCGTCCGTCTGGATGCTGTTGATCTTGTTGCCGCAGTCATAGGCGAAATCGAAAGTCGTTTCCGGCGTTACCGTCCTGATCTTTTGCCCGTTGT
>JAOZOG010000554.1:0-924 GCA_029933395.1 Sulfurovaceae bacterium
GCAGAGAAAGAAGTGCTTGAGCAAAAGATAAAAGAGAAAGGATTGCGCAATGTTCATATCGAAGATGCTATACCAAAACACGAGGTCGGTGCCATTTTGGCACAGTGTGACCTGCTCTATCTGGGACTGCGTGATTCACCGCTTTACAGGTTCGGTATGAGTATGAATAAACTCTTTGACTACATGGCGGCAGGTCGGGTTATCGTATTCGCATCAAACGCAAGAAACAATCCGGTAAAAGATGCAGATGCAGGAGTGAGTGTTCCTCCTGATGATGCGTATGCTCTTAAAGAGGCGATCTTGGAGATTTATGGCTATTCACCTCAAAAACGTTCCCAAATAGGAGAACGGGCAAGAGCTTTTGTACAAGAACACTATGCAGTGGATCGATTGACACAAAAGCTGGAATATCTGCTTTGTGAGGTAACGGAGAGTACAGATGCTTAAACGTTTGTTCGATATGACGTCCGCTTTCATTCTCATCATACTGTTTTCGCTACTCTATCTTGTGATATCTCTATGGATATGGACAACGATGGGGAGACCGGTACTCTTTAAACAAAAAAGACCGGGTAAAGATGGTAAAATATTCGAAATATATAAATTTCGTACGATGAACGATAAAAAAGATAACAGAGGCGAACTGCTACCCGACGAAGATCGCTTGACACGGATAGGACGGTTCCTTCGTTCAACATCACTTGATGAGCTTCCGCAACTTTTCAATGTGCTGAAAGGTGAGATGAGCTTTGTCGGACCGCGCCCTCTGCTTGTAGAGTATCTGCCGCTTTATACCGAAAGGCAGAAGAGGAGACATGATGTCAAGCCGGGGATCACAGGATGGGCACAGGTCAATGGGCGTAATGCCATCAGTTGGGAAGAGAAGTTCGAGTATGATGTTTGGTATGTGGAGCATCAATCGTT
>JAOZOG010000554.1:934-1331 GCA_029933395.1 Sulfurovaceae bacterium
ACATCAGTTACTATGGAAAAATTCAAAGGTTCAGAAAGATGAATAAAATAGCGATCTACGGGGCCAGTGGTCACGGAAAAGTTGTAGCAGATATAGCCAGGATGAATGGGTATGATGAAATATTCTTTATTGATGACGGCATAGATGCATATCCCTCTTTTGAAGCGTTTGTCCAAACTCATGGCGATATCCCCGTTGCTTTGGGAATAGGTGATGCCTATGTACGCGAAAAATTGTATAAAAAGTGTCTTGACCATAACCTATCAGTACAAACACTGGTTCACCCCAGTGCAGTACTCGCCCAAAATGTATATGTAGGTGAAGGAACGGTCATCATGGCGGGTGTGGTTGTGAATACTGATACCCATATAGGCAAGTGTTGTATACTGAATACTTC
>JAOZOG010000022.1 GCA_029933395.1 Sulfurovaceae bacterium
CAGAAGAAAAAATATGAAGTGACTTTCATCGCACGGGGCGAACACGCAGAAGCGGTCAGGAAGAACGGTCTGCGAGTGATCGAGGATGACGATGAGTTCACTGCAACTCCTACGACAGTTTGCACGGCAGAAGAGGCCGAAGGTACTTTTGACCTGATTCTTGTCTGCGTCAAGAGTTACGATATCGAAGAGGCACTTTTGCCCCTCAAGAAAAATATTCGCCCCGATACAGTACTAATGCCCTTCGCCAATGGCGTGAACAATGCCGAAACGATCGCAAATATTGTCGATGCGAAAGTCATCAACGGCTGTGCCTATATCCTCTCGCACATACAGGAGCCTGGTGTGATCCGAAAACAGGGCAATGTATTTGCCGCCATCTTCGGAGATCCTGAATGGTTCGGGGAGAGCCTCTTCATCGACTACATGTTCAAAGATGCCGGCCTGCGCACGAAAGTGGTCGAAGATATCGATACGGCAGTCTGGAAAAAATATCTCTTCATCAGCGCCTTTGCCTCTTTGACATCCTTTTATGACAGCAGTATCAAAAAGGTTTACGATGAGCACTATGAAGAGACCGAAGGGGTGCTAAAGGAGATCGTCTCCGTAGCGAAAGCAAAAGGCATAGCTCTGGAAAATGAAATACCCAAAGCCCTCAAAACAGCAGCATCACTCCCGGAAGATGCCTCTACCTCTATGCATCTTGATTTTCAACACCATCGAAAGACAGAACTGGATACATTGACCGGGTATATCATCAATGAAGCGGAAAAGCTGGGTATTGATGTACCCTTGATGAAGTCTATTTACATTGCTTTGAAGCAGCAGTCCTGAAGGAAAACATCAGCACTCCTGCTCCTCATCATTGATGAGCATTGGGCGCAAAATCTTACCAGTCAATACCCTCTTCCGGTCCAAAATCTTTCTCATCAATTTTCCCCTGCTTGCAATCATCCGATCGAGATCCACAATAGTTTTTATAGATCACTGCAGAAAGTATAAGAAGAATAGAAAAAATGATGAAGAGAAGCAATGGCTTTTTCATGTTTGAATCATAGGTGAAGTTTGGAAATCAAGGAAGAGGATTGCCATTTGTATTAATGCACTCTGCTCCAGTTTTTCTGCACCAGCAATATTTATCTGGTGCAGAATTCCGAGAGAAGAGAGGGATCAATTCCCGGAGTATCAGTGTGCCTCAGCAGGAGCGTCAACTTTTTCTGTGTCGGCTTCAGCCTCTTTTTTGAATTCACCACTCTCTTTTTTGGCATCGGCTGCTTCCATCTCGGTTACCGCTTCCACCTCAGCTTTGGCATCTGTTTTTGCCTCATCGGAAACCGCTTCTTTTTTCAAACTCTCAGCTGCCTCTTTGGCTTCGAATGCATCTTTACTCTCTGTCTCCTCGACAGCCGCTTTGCCAGCAGGCTCACCCTCTGTCATAGCAGGCTTCGCCTCTGCAGCGGCCTCCTCTTTGGCGACACTGTCGGTCATTGCAGGAGCGGCAGCTTCTGCCGCCTCGGCTTTTTGTTCCGCCTCTATTGTCTTGACTTCGGCAGGCGTTGCGACTTTTTTCTCATCGGCTGTTGCCTCTTCTTTCAGGACCTCGGCTGCCTCTTTGGCTTCCATCGCATCTTTGCTCTCTGTCTCTTCGACAGCAGCTTTGGCTGCAGGTTCACCCTCTGTCATTTTAGGATTGGTTTCTGCGGCAGCCTCCTTTTTTGCAACACTGTCAGTCGGTACTTTGGCTTCCGGCTTCTTGGCAGCATCTTCGCAGGACTCAAGCTCATCTTTGAGATCAAAACGCTCATCATCACATGCTTTGAGAGCCTGAACATTGGCACCATGCTGATAGACCAGCTCTCCACCATCTTTACCCTGCTTGAGAGTCACACCGGCAAAAGCGATCGAGATCAACAAAAAGAGGACCCTGGCTTTCCCGCCGGCAAAAGAGATGAGCTTGAAGAGCAGCATCACCAGTGAACCGTAGACCAGATAGGTTCCGATCAGCTTGTGCTCCTTGAGCTCAGCCTGTCCTGCCTGACTCAGTGTATCCCATGCAGCTTTTCCATCCTGCGAACCAGAGACATAAGCAGCCGCGAAGATAACGACCATCGCGAGAATCAACAGAAATGAGAGTGTACTGACACCCTTTCCTTTGGGCTCTTCAGGTGTAGACCCTCTCTTGACGATGATATTGACCAGCTCGAGCAGCACGATCATAATCGGCAGAACAATAGCGAAATGTACCAGAGGCGGATGCATCAGAGCAGGTACCTGCTCCATTGGGATGGCATCGACAATCGCCTTGGGTATTGAGATAGCTGGAAGATCCATAAGTAACTCCTTTTTCTTTTTAGATTATGATATTATACATACGTTCTGGAAACCGTACCAATACCTTTGTGAATAATTATAACACACTATAATATGGGAAAGCTTTAATGGTGAATTAAAAGTATGCTATGGGACAATCTCGAAGTCTTTCCGATCCAGAATGACCAACTGTGGCGTGCGATACTGTCCCAGATAAGCGAAATGGATTTTGATTTTGGTTCCATTTGGGGGTCTCCAGCGTTTCTTTTTGAAATAGATCGGGATACGCTTTCCACCAATCTCCAGATGGTTGTGGCGATAGACCCCTCTCAACCCGACAAAGACCTGGCCCTGCAGTGTAGAATCTTTGGCATCGAGCCTGTCCGGCCCGAGATAGTAGTGTCGCAGATCGACAGTGCCGCATACCGTAGACTTCTCTATGCGAGCAATCTCTTTCAGTCCTTTGTAGTTCTTGATTTCACTCACTGTCAAATCATAGCATTTGCCCTCTTCCAACCCTGCTGCTGCAGCATAAATATAGATCGCTTTTCCATTGGGAGATTGCTTGATGATCGCGTTGGCACCCCGCTTCAGAATGACGGCAGCATGCTCCAGTCTCACAGGATGATCAAGTTGATCCATTCGGTAGAGATCTTCGATATGCTGCAAAGTAACCGGCTTGGCTTTTTCAGGAATAAAGGGGTCGGTACTGAATTCAGCATAGATTGGCAGATGGTCGGAGTAGCCCCGTCCTTTGTGTTTGCCATTTTTATAATTCCAATTATTGATCCATCCCTCTTTGGTAAAGAGGTAACGGGCTTTGAATACGGCAAAAGAGTTGTTGATATAGTCGATCCCCTTCCTGTCGAACAGCGCATGAGGAAGCAAAATATGATCGATCGAACCCCTGCGGCCATAATATTTGTGGCTCCACCGCCTGGCAGGACTGAGCTCCAGCCAGAGATTGTAGTGGCTGCCGTTTGCATCGGTCAGAATATCCTGTTCCGTTACAAGATCACTTTTTTTTATCGTCTTGAGGATATGATTGACTCCGGTTTTGCCGCCTGTATCATCCAGGCGCTTGTTGAGTACCCGATACTCGTCATAATGGCTGTTGAGATCCCCCACAATAAGGTAAGCTCTCCCTTTTGGCAGCTGGGCGATCCGCTTCATCAATGCCTTGGCATAATGGATACGGCGGCTCTCTTTGCCTGAGCGGGATTTTGATTTCCAGTGGTTGACAAAGATCGTCAACGGATAACCGTCGATCCTGACAGTTGCCTCCAGAATATTTCGATCCCTGTCCGAATAATTTACTCTAACCTCACGCGTATCAGCAATAGGAAAGCGGGAGAGCATCGCAACACGGATTGCCGTTTTCTTCTTTCGTGTAATGGCTCGATAGGGATAAGTGCAGCCTACACGTTTGAGACGCCTCTGAAGCCGAATAAGAATCGCTTCATTTTCGATCTCTTGCAGTGCCACGATATCAGCATCGAGATCACAAATGACCTCTGCAGTATGGTTGAGTTTGATTTCGACCATACGGGAAGTCCAATTATGTTTCCCGGGGATATAGTCATCATACTCTGTACCGTTTCGTATCTCGTCAAAGAGATTTTCAACATTGTAGCTGGCAACTTTGAAGCTCGTCGAAAAAAGATAGAGTGGCAGCAGGAGAAGGAGAGCAACCCGTGATATCATTGGAGTGAAAAGCCTCTCTCGTCCAAAACCACTACGTTTTTTTCCTTCAAGGCATTCAGTGCTCTCTTGAAGTTTTTCTTACTCATACCAAATATTTTGGTAATCGTTTCGGGGTCACTTTTGCTCGTCACTTCGATCCTGCCACCCTTTTTTTGCAGGATATCCACAAGCTTCTTTTCAAATTGTTCCTGATTGCCGCTGCTTCCCAGCTTCTGTAGTGAAAGATCGAGCTTGAAATCTTTGCGAACCTGTTTGATATATCCCCTTTTTCGGTCGCCCACCACGATCGGTTCGAAGATTTCATTCTCAAAAAGCATCCCCTCGTAAAGGTTGTCGGCAACCACTTTGTATCCCATCGGAGTCCTGGCAATAACCAGCAGCTCCATCTCCTGATTGGGATGCAGCCCTTTCATATCACGCGAAAGCCATTTCCCAATCTTCTGCGTTCCGTAAAGCCGCCCGGTCTGTTCATCCAGACAGACTCTGAGGATATATTTCTTTCCGATCGTAAAATACTCCTTCTGCTGGGATAGCGGTACAAAAAGATCCTTGGGTAGTCCCCAGTTGACAAAAGCACCATAGGATTTATAATCCACCACCGTGAAATATCCAAACTCACCCAATTTGGCATAAGGCATTTTCGTCGTCGCCACAGGACGGTCTTCTGAATCAGTATAGACAAAGACATCGACCAGAGATCCAATCGACATCTCCTTTTCTTCCACATAAGCATTGGGCAGCAGTACGACACTGTCATCTTTGGCCTCAAGGAAGAGACCATGATCCGTATCCCTCACCACTTCAAGGGTATTGATTTTACCGATCTCGATCAGCAGGTTTTTTTGTTTTTCGTTTACAACTTCTTTTTGCATAGCACTTCTTTACATTGAAAAATGGTATCTTTTTTATCATTGTATCGTAGATTATAGATAAATGCGGATACGCCTTCACTTCAGCATACTCCCACATTAACAGATGCAAAAATATCTATATCAATTAAACATATTGAACAGAATTAGATTTATTAAAACAAAAAGAGTAAAATCACTCTATGCATTTTGATTTTGGCTCACCTTTTGCACTGTTGCTGCTGCTTCTGATCCCCTGTTTTTTCTGGTGCCGAGAGTACAGCAGAGTCTACTATTTTCCGAAGATGGAGTGGATCAAAAAGGAGAGTTCACTGCTGACGCTCGACCCCTGGATGAAAGTCATACTCTATACTCTTCTGGTGATCGCATTGGCTGAGCCTTTTCTCTATGACCAAAAAGACAATCACGACAAAAGGGGCCGTGACCTCATTCTGGCAATCGATGCGAGTGGTTCAATGGCACAGAGCGGTTTTGACGGCAAGGATCGCTTCAAAACCAAATATGATGCTGTTCTGGAGATCGCCGGAGACTTTATCAAAAAACGGCACGATGACAATATGGGTACTGTACTCTTCGGTACCTTCGCCTACAGTGCGTCCCCGTTGACCTATGACCTGGAGGCACTCTTCCAGCTGCTGAAGATGACCAATGTCGGTATCGCAGGGGAGAGTACGGCGATCGGGGATGCCATCATGCAGTCGATCAAAACGCTCTCTTTTGGCAAAGCGAAGAACAAAGTGATCATACTCCTAACGGACGGCTATCATAATGCCGGCGAAACCTCACCACGCGAAGCGGTGAAAGAGGCACAGAAACAAAAGGTCAAGATCTATACTATCGGTATCGGGAAAGCACGCGACTACGACAGTGTCCTGCTCAAGACCATCGCCAAAGAGAGCAGCGGCAAGCATTTTAATGCCGTATCGGCAGAGGAACTGAAGAGAATCTACAGCGAAATCGGCAAACTCGAACCCAGTCCGATACGAAGCGAAAACTTTCTCAACAGACGCCTGCTTTCGGGATATCCTCTGGGGCTCGCCTTTGCACTGCTTCTCTTTTGGGTGATCTGGCAGCGAAAGGAGCAGCTGTGACACTGCTCTACCCCTCCCTGCTCTGGCTGCTGATCCCGCTGGCGATACTCTGGTACTATCGCCCCAAAAAACTGGCCGATTCGGTTCATCTCATTATTTTGGGGTTGATCGTTCTGGCCCTGACAAGACCGGTGGCTGATCAGGAGCCGATCGAAAGCGAAGTCGAAGCGAGAGATATCATCATCGCCATAGATGTCTCCTACTCGATGCGTGCCAGAGATATCTCTCCCAGTCGTTACGACTATGCCAAGGCTGTCATCAACCACCTGCTTGCCTCCAACCAGACAGACAATATTATGCTGATTGCCTTCACGACCAATCCGCTCCTCCTCTCTCCTCCCACTACCGACCATGCCCTGATCTCTGTCGCGATGGAGAGCCTCGACCCGGACAATATACTTACTCACGGTACCTCCCTCAAGAGACTCCTTGAAAAGATAGCTGATCTTCCGATAGAGGAGAAAAACCTGATACTCCTCAGTGACGGCGGGGAAGAGAAGGACCTCGATACGCTCAGCCGGATCATTCAGGAAAATGGTATCCGATTGACGATTTTGGCACCGGGAACGACTGCGGGAACCACGATCGAAAAAGAGAATGGCAGCCTGCTCAAAGACAGTGAGGGAAACCTCGTCGTCTCCCGTATCAATCCCCTGCTCGAGAGACTCGCCGCATCCAGCGGCGGAAGCTATATTCCTGCCCCCTCCGATCCGAAATCTGCAGCAGAAGCAATCGAAGAGGGCCTGGAGAGTCAGGTAGCAGAACATACCACAGTCAGCAAAATGCAGCACTACGCACTTGAGCTATACCCCCTTCCTCTCTTTATCGCCCTGCTGCTCTTTTTGCTACTCCATACCAGGGCAGTCAAATATCTCCTTCCTCTCGCAGCACTCTGGGGAACCTGGCTCAACGCCTCTCTCTTCGACAGCCATTATCTCCATCAGGCATACGAAACGTATCAGACGGGTGACTACAACGCCACAGAGCGCTATCTTAAAAAAGTGCAGGTTCCCTCGCTGCAAAGTCGGATGGCAAAAGCAAATACCTACTACAAACAGAAACGGTACAAAAAAGCGCTCTCGGTTTACCGCTCCATCCGCAGCACTTCACCCAAAATCAAACAGAGACTCTACTACAATATCGCCAACTGCTATGCCCAGACCAAAGCCTATGATAAAGCAAGAAAATACTATATAAAAGCCCTGCAACTCGGAGATGATGCCGATGCACGCTATAATCTGGAACTCGTGATACTCAAAAAAAGCGAAGCGGATGCTGCACTCGCCTTTGCCCGCCCCACATCCCAGGGAAGTGCCTCCGGGAAGGCAGGAGACAAAGATGAAGAGAGTGAGGCAGATAATAGAGAACAACAAAATTCAGGAAGCGGAGGTGGAGGTGGCCAGAGCAAATCGAAAGGCAAAGAGAAGATGGCCATCCTGCAGAATAGCGAACAGGAGAAGCAACCACTGGGCTCCAAAGTCTACGACCTCATCAACAAAGGATATGTGAATGAAAAAGAGCCCTGGTAGCATAGTGCTGAGACTCCTCTTGGTGATCGTCGGCATCACAGCGGTAAACGCAGGTGACTTTACCTACAAGTTTGCACTGAGTGATACGACACCCTATCTCAAAGAGGCGGTCGTCATGAAACTCGATCTGGAGCAGACCGACCACAGCAAGGTGCTCCTATTCAAGTTCAGTCCCAAAAAGAGTGAAGCCTACGAATTCTATCGTCTGGATATGAAAGAGGAAGATGCCTACCACGCTGCCAAGATACACTATACCTATCTTATCTACCCCAAACGCATAGGAGAGATCGATATCACCTTCGATCTAATCGAAATGGTCACGACGGATGAGAAGGTTGCCTACAGCTTCTCCGGGGACAGGGACAATGTCAGAGGCTTGAACAAAAAGGATATCCCTATCGACCTTCCGCCGCTGAAACTGCATGTCAAGCCACTGCCGAAAGGAACCCAGATCGTGGGAGACTTCAAACTCGACTACACGATCAAAAAAGAGAGAGCCAGCGCCTACGAACCCCTGCCGCTCACGATTACCCTTAAAGGTGTGGGGTATCCTCCCGTCTTAGATCAGATTATCCCCCCAAACAAAGATTTCTCGATTTTTTCGGAAAAACCAATAGTCCGTACCGTCAGAAGCGAGAAGGGAAGCAGATGCACCGTCACCTACCCCCTGGCACTCAGCGCCCAAAAAAGCTTCACGCTGCCGGAAATAAAACTCAAAACATTCGACCCAAAAACGGAAAAACAGAACAGCTTGACAATCCCCAAAAAACAGTTCACCGTCACACAACCGGAGCCAGGCACACTCGTCGACAAGATCGATTCCCCCAAACCGCTCCAGAGTGACTGGGGCTGGCTGGGCACACTGCTGGGGTACCTCGTCGCCTTCGTCGCCGGTTTCCTCTCTGCCAAAAGTATCAAGTGGCGACCCGAAAAAAAAGTGAAGCCAGAAAATGCTTTGAAGGCAGAGATAATGGCAACCAGCGACCCGAAGAAGCTCCTGGCCCTGCTAATTGCAGCCGACGACAGACGCTACGAAAGCATCATCAGAAAACTTGAAAAAAGTATCTACAGCAAAAGAGGCCCATCTCTCAAACAGATCAAGAGTGAAATCGACAAAATTGCATCGGAGGAGACGCTATGAATCAAAAAATAGAGAAACTGAAAAAGGAACTGGGCAAAGCGGTCATCGGCCAGGAGCAGATGGTCGAAGGGCTGCTGATCGGCCTGCTCAGTGAGGGTCATATCCTGCTCGAAGGTGTACCGGGATTGGCAAAAACGACAACGGTCAATGCCCTCTCCAAGGCACTTGGCCTGGACTTCAAACGTATCCAGTTCACCCCGGACCTTCTCCCCAGTGATATCATCGGCGCAGAGATCTACGACCCAAAAAACAACAGTTTCCGAATCAAAAAAGGCCCACTCTTCACCAATCTGCTGCTTGCCGACGAGATCAACCGTGCCCCCTCCAAAGTACAGTCCGCCCTGCTCGAAGTGATGCAGGAGCGACAGGTGACCATCGGGGACGAAAGCTTCACTATCGAAGAACCTTTCCTTGTCATGGCGACACAGAACCCCATCGAACAGGAGGGTGTCTATGCCCTGCCCGAAGCACAACTGGACCGCTTCATGATGAAACTGCTCGTAAAGCACAACAGTGAAGAGGAGGAGCTGGAGATCATGCGCAAAGCGGCAACCAAAAGTTTCGGGGAGGTTTCGACCATCTTCACTGCCGAGGATCTTCAGGCAGTCAAGGAGGAGCTGGCCAAAATCCATATCGATGCCCAATTGGAACGCTATATCGTCCAGATCATCGCATCGACCAGAGATCCCGGAAAATTCGGAATGAAAACACTCGGGTCATCGATTATGTACGGTGCCTCCCCGCGTGCTTCGATCGATCTCTTCAAGGCGGCAAAAGCCAAGGCTTTCCTGGAGGGGAACGATTTCGTCTCACCGGCTGATATCGGTTTCGTGGTTCACGATGTGCTTCGCCACCGTATCGTCCTGAGCTATGAGGCGAGAGCGCAGGGAATCGGCACAGACGAGATCATCGCCACGATCATCAAAACCATACCGATCCCCTGATCCATATGTCAAACAGTCAAAACTTCAGAGCCCTGCAGATCAAAGCAAGGCAGCAGGTCTACACCCTGCTCTCGGGAAACAATCTCTCCAAACTCCACGGAGAGGGCTATGACCTGAGCGAACTGCGTGAGTATCAACCCGGAGACGATGTCCGAAAAATCAACTGGATCATCACCGCCAAGCAGGGCAAACCCTACATCAAAGAGCTGCTTGCCAATCGTGAACTCTCTGTCGTCGTGGCAGCAATGATGGGAGGCAGTCTCTGGTTTGGAGAGAATAATGCCAAACAAACAACCCTGACAGAAGCTGCGTCACTTCTGGGATATGCCGCCCACCAAAACAGTGATCTCTTTACCGGAATGCTTCATCATCAGCACGAGAAATTTTTCATTCCGCCGACCAAACAGATCTTCACAATCGAAAATTTTTCCAAAAAACTGTATGAGAGCGCATTGATTGGAACAAGGATACATTATAATGATGCCATTGCTGATCTTTTCGTCAGAGTACAAAAGCGCTCACTGATCTTCATCCTGGGAGACTTTCTTCAGGCTGTAGACCTCTCTCTTCTTGCCCAGAAACACGAAGTCATCGTATTGATCATCCGCGACCGCAGAGAAGAGAGGCCCGAAAAGCTTGGTGAAGTCATCCTCAAAAATCCACAAACAGGCAATACGATGGATACCTTTTTTGGCCCAAAAAGTATCCGGTATTATCTTGCAAAACTGCAACAAAACGATGAAGCACTCATTTCCCACTTGTCACGTTATAACATTCGGTATACAAAGATTTATACGGACGAAGAGCCTATTGGAAAACTGATGGGACTCTTTCGGTAGGAAGCAAAGGGCATCTCCAAAGATTCAGGAGGAGGCGTTGAGCCGGCCCAGGATCTTCTCACCTTTTTTGATCTGCACAGCGATGATCTCCAGCTCCTCTTTGATCTCTTTGGCCTCTTTTTTCTTTGGCTTTCGGCTGAGTGCCTCATTCAGTTCACGCTCTCTGGCCCGCAGCTTCTCCAGGAGACGTTTGACGGACTTCTTCTTCCCTGCCTTTTCGAACTCATCCAACTCCAGCAACTCTTTGACCCTGTTGATAAATTTATTGATTCCCATTACTTTTCCTCATTTTCCAGTATCGTATCGATCTCTTCGTCGGTCATCATCATCTCTTCGCTCAGGCTCTCACTCTCACTGCTGCGATCCGTGAAAATGATCTCTGCCATCGCAATAAGGTTTTTGCTGATGCCGTAGGCATAACTGCTGTCATTCATCAGCGAAGTCGCCATCTCATTGGTGATCAGATTTTTTCGTATGAGATTGTCAACCGTGCCATTGGCTATGATATCATATTTTTTACTGTGCAGCTTGGCCTTGGAGAGCAGCATCAAAACGACATCCTCCTCCTCGCTGACCGATATCTTGTGAATTGTCCTCAACAGTTCTGCAAGATCTCTGCGTATCGTGTTGTATTGTTCTCTGATATGTGCATTGGGACTTGTGGTGTATTTGATCAGGTTTTTCTGCAGATGCTCCGTATCTTTGACTGCCTCTGCGATATCCCTGTTTGCCAGCTTCAACTGATAGAGCACTTCTATTTTTTCCGGTGACATACTCGACTGGGCCCGGGTGGCAAAGTCGATAATATCGCCATAGATGCCCTTGATCCGGTACCGGTAAAAACGGTCTATATCTACAGGACTTTGAGAGTAACTGTCTTTGATGACATCATCCAGAGGCATATCGGAAATGATATTTTTACGCTTCAGATTCAAACCATGCGTAATGATCTCGAACGCATTGTCATAGAGGTGCCGGGTCTCTCTTTTGATAGCAGCCATCGCTGTCGACGGCAGTTCAAGTGAAGCATCGTTGAGATATTTTGCATGTTCGGCCACGGTATCGTCTCTCTCGGATCGGCTGCTTTTGATCACACGCTGCAAAAAGGCGACAAGCCTGTCGACGAAGGGGACAAACATTACGACACCCATCACTTTGAAGAGCGAATCGAAAACAGCAAGCTTGAGTGTATAGTTATCCGAAGCGATACCGAGAAAACTGCTGATACCATCTACCCAGTAGATGATCGGATGGATGAGGAGTACGGCGACAGTTGCCGTCACGACATTGAAAACGAAATGCCCTCCTGCCAATCTCTTGCCATCGATATTGGAACTCAGTGAACCGATGATCGCTGTAATCGTCGTACCGATATTCGCACCGATCGTCAGCGCCAATGCATTCTCATAGGTGATCTGCCCCACGGAGAGTGCCGTCAGAATCAAAACAATGGTAGCATGCGAGGATTGCATCACGACCGTTGCGAGTATCCCGATACCCATAAAGATCAGCAGACCCCTAAAACCACTGACGGCAAAAGAGGCCAGATCAAGTGTCTCTTTGAAGGTTTCGAAACCATCTTTCATATAGTGGATTCCCAGGAATAGGAAACCAAGGCCGGCCAGGATATATCCGATCCCCTTCAGTGATTTGGCTTTCTGGAAAATCAGAATGACACCAAAGATCAACATCGGCATCGCATAGGCGGAGAGTTTGACTTTCAAGCCGAAGCCAGCCATCAGCCAGGCACCGGTCGTCGTACCGATATTGGCCCCCAGGATGATACCGATTCCCTGGGTCAATCCGATTAGTCCCGCACCGATGAAAGAGATCGTCAGAACAGAAACCAGTGAACTCGACTGCATCATCGCCGTCGTGACAAAACCAAAGCCGATACTTTTGTAGAGTTTGTCGGTGGATCTCTGCAGTACCCTCTCCAGCGTACCACCCGAGAAGGCTTTGAATCCCTCTTCAAGCGTCAACATACCAAAAAGAAAGATAGAAACCCCAGCTGCTATCTCTTTGAATTCCGGACTGATCCAGAATCCATAGGCCAGAATGGCCAGGATAGTTGGAAGAAATATCTTTTTAAGCATCAGAGAAGAATACCCCTGATCATAAAGTAGATACCGGCAGAGAGAATCGCTGCAGCAGGTACAGTAATGACCCAGGCGGCGATGATTTTCTTTACGGCATCCCTTTTGACATATTGTACTTTTTCTGCACTTTTGAGTTGTTTTTTGGCTGTCTTGATCAGCTTCTCCTCTTCATCGATCATCTTGTAGAGATCAACGATTCTTTCATAATCTGCTTTCCCTTTTTTCTCTTTCGCGTCCAATTTCTCAAGCTCGGCATTATAGGCTTTGAGCTGTTTTTTCTCATCATCGATGATCTCTCTGTCGTGGGCAATCTCCTCCTTGAGATCGGTAGAATCGAGATACTCTCGCAGGAATCCTACCCCAAAGATACCGCCCACGGCAATATGGGTAGAGCTGACAGGAAGCCCCAGTTGAGAGGCGATAATCACCGTAATGGAAGCTGCCATCGCGACTGAAAATGCCCGCATCTGGTCAAGTTCCGTGATTTCACTCCCCACTGTCCGAATAAGTTTCGGTCCATAGAGTGCCAGACCGACGGCAATACCGACGGCACCCACAGCCATCACCCAGAGCGGAATACCGGCTTTTGTCGAAATTCCTCCACTGATCACCGCGTCATTGATCGCTGCCAGCGGCCCGATGGCATTGGCGACATCATTCGCACCATGGGCAAAACTCAGCAGTGCCGCTGCAAATATCAGAGGTACGGTAAAAAGCAGATTGATACTTTCACGGTCATTTTTCATCCCGGCAGCCTTTCTGGCTACGGTCTTCTTGACCAGGAAATAGACCAGTGCCGCCACTACCAGCCCAAAGAGTGCAGCAACAACAAAAGTAGGTTTTTTGGTATCCGGCAGGAAGGCAAGCACATCAACGATGCTCGGCCATACCTTTTTGAGCCCCTTGAGTGTCAGATAGGTCACGAATGCCCAGGACATGATCGCAACAAAGATCGGTACCCATTTGCTGGCCGCCTCTATTTTATCCTCTCTGAAAACGATCGTTTTTTTGATGGCGAAAAGAAAAGCGGCAGCGATGATACCGCCAAGAACCGGCGAGATCACCCATGACGCTGCGATTTTTCCCATCGTTCCCCAGGCAACAATACTGAAGCCTGCCGCAGCGATGCCTGCCCCCATCACGCCCCCGACAATCGAGTGGGTTGTCGAAACCGGAGCCTTTGACATTGTTGCAAAATTGAGCCAGGCGGCTGCAGCCAGGAGTGCCGACATCATCGCCCAAATAAACGAATCCGTATTGCTCCCAAAAGCACTGATGTCGATAATCCCTTTTTTAATCGTCTTGACAACATCGCCACCGGCAATCAGTGCACCGGCTGCTTCGAAGATAGCGGCAATAACGATCGCGCCACCCATTGTCAATGCCTTGGAACCGACTGCCGGCCCGACATTGTTCGCCACATCATTTGCCCCGATATTCATCGCCATATAGGCACCAAAAAGTGCCGCGATGGCCAAGAAGACATTATTGGGCACACCGCCTGTACTGACGAAACTGTACGTCAAAACAGCCGTCATAAAAAAGAGTGCGATACCGAGTCTGAAAAAGTCAAAACTGCTGCTTTTTATCGCCTCTTTCTCCATTTTTTTCACTGTCTGTATTTCCATCTGTCTTTCCTCCTGATGTTTTATTATATTCTTATTCCTCTTTTAACTATATGGAAAAATCTTTATCTTTGCAGATTAGAGAAAAAAGGCAATAAGATGTTAAAAAAGGGACACACTGCCGCTCCTACTTTTTTCGGGAACAGTCAACCTGTACGATCTCTTCATCTCCGCTGTCAAGCCGCATAGCCGTCAACTTACCACCCCAGACACAGCCCGTATCCAGGCAGCAGACCTTACTGTCGTTATAGAGACCCAGTGTCGACCAGTGGCCGAAGAGGATTTTGAGCACTATCTTTTTGCGTGCCGGCGAAGCAAACCATGGCTTCAATCCACGCTGTTCGATCAACTGGGAATTGGGTGCGCCTTTTTGTTTGAACTCCAACCTGCCGTCGTCATAACAAAAGCGCATACGGATAAACGAGGAGAGAATATAGCGCTGCTTCTCCACATCACTCATCTTTTCGTCGTAATGATCGATTTCCCGGCCAAACATCGATTTCAACCAACTGCCGTAATGCTCACTCTGAAGAGACTTTTCGATTGTCCTGGCAGCCTTTTGCGCCTTTTTGAGATCGAACTGCGGAGAGATGCCGGCATGCGACATACAGTAGCCCAGATCTCTGTCGATATGTAAAAATTTTTGCTCGCGAAGCCATCGGATCAGTTTTTTGGCGTGAGGCGAATGCATAATCGGATCGATTGAGGGATTGCTCTTTTTTATCATAAGATAAGCAGCGATGAGGGCGATATCATGGTTGCCCAGTACGACAGAGAGACTCTTGCGTATCGAATAGAGGTACTCCAGTGTCTCCAGTGATCCTTCTCCCCGGTTGACCAGATCACCGGCCAGCCAGAGCCGATCCCGGGCAGGATCGAAATCAATCTTCTCCAGAAGTCTCCTGAGGGGCCCATAGCAGCCCTGGATATCGCCTATCGCCCAGACCATGCGATCTCCGATCGAGTGAATAATGAATAATGAATAATGAATAATTTTGTGGGATATTTTTTTGCTTGCTGATTCATTTCTGTAGTCCCAATCCGAGTTTTTCGCGGTAGATTTCTGCTTTTTTCTCTATCGTCATTTTTGCATAAGCAGAGGACGGGGAAGGAAGATAGATTCTCACGATCTCCAGATAGTCGAAATTGAGTTCGAAAAGTACCTGGGCTTTACGGCCGGTGAAAGCGATCTTTTCGATAGATGGGTAGCGCTCCAGAAGTGCGGGAATATCGTTGACCTCTTCCTCTTCCAGGCTGCTGTCAAGTGAACTTTCCCTGCTGCAGGAGCGGATCATATCCCAGAGTCCCAGCTTTGCCTCTTTGAGAAGCCAGATGCGCTGATCTTTTGTATTGGCTGGATAGCCTGTCAATGTTGAGAGGATTTTCCAGAATTGATTACGTGGGTGAGCGTAATAGAAATGGTTTTCGAATGATTTAATACTCGGAAATGAACCCAGTATCAAAATCTTTGTATCATTGAAGACAATCGGATCAAACGGATGCCTCAACTGCTCACCACTCTCCATCACCTGCCCCTGCTGCCTGCTTTCTATTTACACGCTTTCTGCATATTGCGCACGATCAACACCAGCAAAGCCAGTGAAAAGATTTTGAAGTTGATCTCGGAACCTTTGTGTGTGTTGACAAAAGCCACACTCTTCGTCAGCTCCTCGCCTCCCATCTGCATCGCAAGAATATCCGGCAGATAGTAGTGCGCAAAAAGCAGCCCGGTCGCCAGGACAAAGAAGGTCGCCACCTGTGTGATCGTATCCCTCTCGAATTTCTTGTATTTGTAGCCTTCATAGAGAATAACTGCCAGCAGCGTAAAATCCGTCAGATAGGAGAGTCTGACAAAATTTTGCGTCATGATCAAACCCTCCTGATAATGACTCAATGCTGCATCACCCAGCCAGAGTTCCGTATGGAATGTCACGGGAGCTACCACGATACCGGCAAAGAGGCCTGCACCCAATGTAGCGGCCAGCAGGATCAGGTAGGCCATCGTTGCCATTCTAAAGTTTTTTTTCATAATCATTTCTCCATTTTTCAAATTCAACCACAAATCCCCGATCAAACCCCGCCAGATCCTGATAAAAATCGACGTATTCTACTCCAAAAGCTTTAAGATACTCTTGGATGGCCGCCTTCTGGTCGTAGCCCATCTCGCAGACCAGCCAGCGGATCTCTTTTCGATCTGTCTCATCGATGATTTGCTTGAGCAGTTCGTCCCCTTTTTCCCCACCAAAAAGTGCCGTATGGGGCTCATATTGGCCAACATTCTTATCCAGCACGAAACCGTCGGCAATATAGGGGGGGTTGCTGATGACCATCTCTGCATCCGTCTTGACCTCATCCATCAGGTGGCTTTTGAGCAGCGTGATTCTGTCTGAGAGGCCAAAGCGTTCGATATTTTGGCGGGCAAGCCTCAGTGCTTCGTCGGAGATATCCGTCGCTGTGATCTTGAGTTGGGGAAATTTTCTTGCCAGCACAATCGAAATCGCACCTGACCCTACACCGATTTCGACCAATTTTGCGATATTGTGCTCCTCGATCAGCCCGGCAGCCCTGTCGATCAGCAGCTCCGTCTCCGGACGGGGGATCAAAACGCCGGGAGTTATCTGTAGCTCGATATCATAGAAACTGACGCTTCCCGTGATATACTCATAGGGCTCATGCGCTTCTCTGCGTGCGACCAGAGTTTGAAATGGTTGGATATCGGAAACGGTTTCATTTTCGTGCGTGTAGAGATAGAGGCGATCCCTGCCAAGATGGTGCGCCAGCAGGAGTTCTGCCTCGAACTGCGGCCGATCACAACTCTCCTGCAGGTGCGGTATTGCCCAGTTCAGGGCCTCAGCGATTGTCATCTTCGGTCTGTTCATTCGCCACGAAGGTGAAAATACCATCCTTTGGCAACGGCTCCTCCTCTTCGATGATCGTATTGCTTGCATCATAACCCAACTCTTTGAGTCTCTCGATGATCGGCGGATGGGTATAGTAGAAGAAGATGACCAGCGGATGCGACTTGGGAAAGGCTTTGTTCTCTGTCACCAGCTTCATCAGTGCCGAGACAAGATTTTCGCGCCCCCCCATCTCAGAGCCGAAGGCATCGGCAGCATACTCGTTGTGACGGCTGACATAGCTCATGACCGGCGTGAAGAGGAAACTGATCACCGGCAGCAGCAGTATCATCATCGCGATCTTGACACCGGCAGCCGGGACCACACCCATCTGAGTAAAGAGCGGATCAGGAAGATGGCCCAGGAGGAAGAAAGAGATAAAGAGCAGTCCACCCATCAAAGCGATATTTTTCCAGATATCTCCATGGGTAAAGTGTCCCAGTTCGTGCCCCAGCACCGCCAGAAGCTCCTCATTTTTGAGTTTCTCGAGAAGCGTATCGAAGAGGACAACCCGTTTGCTTTTCCCCAGTCCGCCGAAGTAGGCGTTGAGGCGACTGTCACGTTTGCTGGCATCCATCACGAAGATACCGTCACTCTTCAACCCTACACGCTTCATCAATGAGATGATCGACTCTTTGAGTTCTCCCTCTTCGAGTGGGTCGAACTTGTTGAAGATCGGTGCGATGATCGTCGGATAGACGATATTGACGACGACAGCTACCGCAAACAACAGTACAAATCCCCAAAGCCACCATGCATCGTAGTTTGTCACGATCCATGCCAGGGCTGCAAACAGCGCACCCCCAATGACTACAAACATAGCAATCGACTTGAGCTGGTCAACAATGAAAAGTCTGGGCGTCATCTGGTTGAAGTGAAAATCTTCGTCTATCTTAAAAGTCTGATAGAGTGTAAAAGGTAGAGAGACAAGATAGTTGACAGTGAAGAAACCAAAAAGGAAGAGTACGGCCTGCATTACAGCTCCCTCCACCTGTACCAATCCCTGAAGCCAGGAAAACCCTGCCATCACCCACCAGAGAAAGACAAAATAATCTACAAAACTCTCAATAAGGCCCAGTTTCTCTTTGGCGACAGCATAGTTCCCCGCCACCAGATACCTGGATGCCGACATCAGCACCGGCGCTTTTCGTTTCTGCTCATTGATATAGCCTATCTGCATCACGGAGATATAGATTTTGAGGAAAATATAGAGCGTATAGACCAATACGACGGATTCCAACATAACAACCCTCTTTTTG
>JAOZOG010000152.1:0-3184 GCA_029933395.1 Sulfurovaceae bacterium
CAAATGATCGATGCGTTGACAGCAGTCGGGGCATCCGACCGGTCGATAAAGCAGTTCGATATTGCCGGCACCAAGGCACTTTTTTCCAAAAATCTTTTCGAGAAAGAGACACTTGGGGAGCACAGTTGGTTCAAAAAGAGTATCAATGATGAAATAGAGACGATCTATCAGGCACTCAAAAAGAGATTGGCATTTTGGGCGAGTGCAAAAGAGTCTATTGTGCTGCATAATCTCTTTGCCGTTTATGATGACTATAAAAATGCGACGATTACCAGTGCCAAATATTCGGGTATTCTGAGCTTCGATGACCTGGGCTATTTTACCTACAGGCTGCTGTACGAGAGTATCAGCAAAGAGTTTCTCTTTTTCAAGATCGATTCTAAATTCAGGCATATTCTCCTGGATGAGTTTCAGGATACGTCGACACTCCAGTTTCTGCTCCTCAAGCCGCTGATCGATGAGATCTTCTCTGGGTTGGGACAGAGCGAATTCAAGAGTTTTTTCTATGTGGGCGATACCAAGCAGTCTCTTTACCGTTTTCGTGGCGGTGTGGAAGAGCTGTTTGATAAGGTTGCAAAGCAGTACGGAATCACTGTAGAGCCGATGGACACGAACTATCGAAGCAGCAGAAGTGTGGTAGAGCAGGTTAATCAATGGTTTGGGCCAACGATGCCCGGTTATGCGCCTCAGAGATACAGAGAAGGGGCAGAGGAGGGCTATGTAGAGGTTCTGGAATCCGAAGATCCCATTGCCGAAACGGTCTCCAGGGCCAAAGCATTGATGGAAGAGGGGATGAATATCGATACATTGGCATTTCTGGTCAGCACCAACAAAGATGGCGTGGCCCTCCAGGAAGCATGCGAAAAAGAGGGGATCGCCACACTGCTTCAAACCTCCAGTTCGTTGAAAAGTATCCCCAAAATTGCTGCCCTTGTTGCGATGGTAGAGTTCCTGTTTTATGGAGAGGCAATCGATGCGATCGCTATGCTGGAGCGTGTCGGCCGTACTCCCGATTCGCTGGATCTCTCGTGGTTTAGCCCCTTTATGGAGCCTGTTGTTGTGCTGGATCGTCTGCTGCGTGTCTTTGGCTATTTCGACCAGGATTTGAATATTTTGAAACTGTTGGAGTTTGCAGCCGAATTTTCCAATATCCCCACATTTGTCGAAGAGTTCAAGAACTCCTCGATCGCCGTAGCGAGTCATACGATACATGGCGCCAGGATTATGACGATCCACGGATCCAAGGGATTGGAGTTTGACAATGTCATCGTTCTGGACAGGTTGACACGAAAAAACAGTGACAAATCACCCCTGATCTACCACTACAATGATGCACTCTATATCGAAGAGATTCTGTACCGTATCGCAAAAAGAGAGAATTTTGATGAGCACTATAGAGATTTAGTGGAAAAGCGAAAAGCATCCGCCGAGAAGGATCATCTCAATGTACTCTATGTCGCCCTGACCCGGGCAGTCAAAAACCTGATAGTCATCAAAAAACCCAAAGATTCCATTTTCGATGAAATCGGTATGGAGGTAATGCAGAGGGGAGTATTAAATATTGCGTCTTCTGTGTTGCAAACCGAAAAAAATGAGGAGCAGGGTAGCACTATAGTGTCTATTTCCCACTATGGGGCGCAGGAGAAATCGGAGCGCTCCGAGAGTGATGATCAGAAAGATTATGATGCTATTTTGTTTGGAACGGCACTGCACTATCTGCTTGAAATGATGGGCTCATTCGATTCAGAGAGCCTGGAAGAGGCTTCGGATGCATTACGCAATCGTTATGGGGCGCTTTTGCATGAAGAGAAGATCGAGGCAATCCGTCAACGGGCCGAGTCTCTGATCGAAAACGAAGTATTTCAAAAACTGCTCGAAGGAGCAAAGATCAGCAAAGAGCAGTCGATTGCCTTTGAGGGTGAACTGCGGCAGATCGATCTGCTTTTGGAGTATGAAGATTCCTGTCTCGTCGTGGATTACAAAAGTTCAATGAAGCACGCTTTCAGCCATCAAAATCAGGTGGCGCAGTATCAAAAAGCGATAGAGAAAATTACAGGAAAGAAAACCGGCGGATTGATCATCTATCTGCTGGAAGAGAAAACCCTCCTTGAAAACTTAAAATAAACTAAAATTAAATAAGATTTAAGTTTAACTGGGTACAATCCCCATCACAAAACAAAAAGGAACATCATGAAATTGACATCTGTCATCAAGCCGCATGAAGTAGAAAGAGACTGGGTTTTGATCGATGCAGAAGGTAAAACCTTCGGTCGTATCCTGACTGAAGTTGCAACACTGCTTCGGGGCAAACACAAGCCATCATTTACGCCAAACGTAGATTGTGGCGACTACGTCGTGATCATCAATGCTGAAAAAGCGAAGTTTTCAGGGGTCAAGCTCGACGACAAAGAGTATTTTACACACAGTGGTTACTTCGGATCAACCAAGAGTAAAAAGCTCGGCGATATGCTCGAGAACCACACAGAGAAACTCTACAAGCTTGCTGTAAGAGGGATGCTGCCAAAGACAACTCTCGGACGTCAAATGCTGAAAAAACTCAAAGTCTATGTCGGTTCTGAGCATCCTCATACCGCACAACTGAACAAAGGAAACTAAAATGGCAACATTCTATGCAACAGGTAAAAGAAAAGCCGCTATTGCCAAAGTTTGGTTGACGCCAGGCAATGGTGAGATGATTATCAACGGCAAATCACTCGATCAGTGGCTTGGTGGTCACGAAGCACTCAAAATGAAAGTCAGGCTCCCACTCGAGTTGACCAAGCAGCTTGACTCTATCAACGTCAAGGCAACGACACTGGGCGGTGGATACTCTGCGCAGGCAGACGCACTCAAGCACGGTATCACAAAAGCACTCGTACAGTACGAAGAGTCTTTCCGTGCGATTCTCAAGCCTGAAGGCCTTTTGACACGTGACTCCAGGGTCGTCGAAAGAAAGAAACCAGGTAAGAAAAAAGCGAGAAGATCACCTCAGTTCTCCAAGAGATAATCGGTCTTTTCACTACACTTTGCAAGAGATTTTCTCTTGCAAAATATTTACCCCTCCTTTCCCTTATCTATTCACCTATTAATTTTTCTCAGATACAATGCGCTACAGAGGAAAAAATATGAAAATCAATACAACCGTATCTGTTATTATTCGTATTGTTTTGTGGCTGCTTCTTCT
>JAOZOG010000152.1:3284-5196 GCA_029933395.1 Sulfurovaceae bacterium
TGGGCACTATTGGTCGGTTCGCCGACTTTTGTTCTGAAGATCGCTCCGCTTGAGATGCTTTTCATCATTTTGATGGTCGTGATCTTCGAGGAAAGGGAGGCAGAGGGGAAATTCGGTGAAGCATACCGTCGCTATCGCGAGAGTGTGCCGATAGTTTCTTTTCGGATGGAGTGCCTGAAAAGACTTTTTGCCCGGCAGAGTGGATAAAATCCATCATTAATTGGGATTGACCAGAAAGTAGCTTCCGGCAAAAAGCAGCACGGTCATCAAAAAATATTTGATAGCGACGGCCGTGAAACTCACGACTTGACATCCGGTACAGGAGACCATTCTGCTGGCTTCATATTTGGCATAAACCCAATATCCCACAATCAGAATCAATGAAGCGACAGTAGCGAAAATATCGTAATAGTAGAAAGAGTGCAGCGTCTCCTTTTGGGCGTCAAAAAGTGGCCCCAGAAAGGTCAGTGCCTCAAAGAAGAGCAGCTTGTTGATAACACTTTTGAAATATTCTCTTTTGGAGATCGTTGAATTGGCGTTGAATTCACCGCTTGTGCCCTGAATGGAGAGTTTCTTTTCGACCCGTTTCCTGTTTTTTCTATCCAGTTTGTTGGCAAAGGTGCCGCCAAAGGTGTAGTCAAACTTTCTTTGCAGCAGGAAGCCAAATTTGCCTTCGGCACTCATGGAGTGTTGCTGGCCTGTTCTGTCCTGGTAAATGAAACTGATTTTTTCATATCGTGGGATCTCTTCTTCGATATCGGGAAGATAAAGCGAGGTTTCCGTGGATATTGTTTTGCCGCTGATCCTGAGAACACGCGGATTGAAAAACTCGTGCCAATTCCCTTCCGGATCTTTGACGACGACGACAGAAAGAGGGACAGCTATCTGTATCGCCGCAAGGCCCTCTGCTTGGTTTGCTTCGATTGTATCCTTAAGATCCTGGACAAGCTCCTGCAGCTCTTCGTCAAATTTTCGAACATCGGCTGAAGCGATATTGATCCGTTCATCAGGATAGCGAATAAGTTCTCTGACCATAGCTGTTCCTTGCTTTAGTATAGTAAATATTGGTATTTGGGTGGAGGTTTTGCACCTCTCCTCCCAAGAAGAGGTGCAGAAGGTTGGGCTTAGTGGTGGCTTTTCAGGATAAGAATGGTCATTCTGATATTGATGGCGATAAATCTAATAAACTGATAGATCACACAAGTTCTCAGCCATTTTTGGAAACCCAGTGGTATCATCGTACCAAATTGGGGGCTATAGGGGTCGATATGCTGTAAATGTTTTGCTGACATTTTATTCTCCTTCTTTTCTTAATTATATTCTTGGCGGATGTGAGAGCATAAAGCTCTCCCTCTTCCTATTCAGGGATCAACTTCCAGCCCGGCTTGAGCTTGGCTTTCCAGAGGAAAAGGTGATGCAGGATATGCTTGACCCAGTGCGCTGCCAGTCCGAGTTCTCCGGTTGTACCATTGAGATCTCTACCTGTACCTGGATACTTCTCGAAGTCCGGAACGATAGGATAGACTGTCATCGCCGCCGCTGTACCGCTAAAGATACCTTTACCTGCAGATGCAACACATGCTGCACCCATTTCAGCCATACAGGCTGTATGAGTAGGCTCTGTCGCTCTACCTTCGATCATATCGACGATACTCTGTGCAACCGCTTTGCCCATCATGGCAGATGGCATTCCTGTTCGTGG
Organism: Sulfurovaceae bacterium; assembly: GCA_029933395.1. Classification (GTDB taxonomy): domain Bacteria; phylum Campylobacterota; class Campylobacteria; order Campylobacterales; family Sulfurovaceae; genus SZUA-451. The sequence goes on from JAOZOG010000152.1 coordinate 4,987, forward strand.
AGGTGTTGGGTTGATCGGTGTACCATTGGCTGACTGCATAGGCTTGGAGATAATATGCGGCGGTGCAAAAGCGATACCTACCGCAAAGATATTCTTGTAGGTTGGGTTCTGAAGCGTTTTTGGCCAGTCGGATCCCTTCCAGTTCTCATAGGCGCCGGCATCATACTTCGCATCCACTTTCATAAATCCGTTTGGTGCGAAGATCGTATC
>JAOZOG010000555.1 GCA_029933395.1 Sulfurovaceae bacterium
GGAACTGGCTACGGTATTCATCGGGGCCGTTACAATACTGAATACGGTTGCGGTAGTGTATCTATTGAGCGATCAGAGCGAACAATGGAAGCGAATGCGTGAGCATCTGAAACTGACGGGAGATGCGTTCGACATGATATTCGAAATGAAAGAACAGTTCGAAAGAATGAAGATGAAACTATGGGACAAGGAGACGAAATGAAACGGCAACTCAATGTAAAACCGCTGGACGAGATGACGGAGGAGGAACTGTCGAAAGACGGATACTTCAGCCTGGATATCACGTACGACGGAACGGCGAAACAGTCGAAGCTGTCCATCCAGGGAGAGCAGATTCCAGCGGCGATAGTGCTGGAGGGGCTGGTCAAGGCGATGAGCGAACTGCTCGTGGACGTGGAGATCAAGGATACGGAAGATGTACTGCAGACACTGCTGGCATTGGTGGTGCTGAAGAAAGCGGAAAGGGAGACGGAATGACGATATGGATCGAATACAGAGACGGAGACATGAGAGCGATAAGCGTAAAAGAATTCATCAAGAACAAAGAGGAGGTGTACATAGAAAACGATGAAAGAGTGCCGGAAACGATCAAGTTCGAAGCGTGCAAGACGATAAGGGTATTCGCGGACGGAAGAACGATATTCGTCTATGACAGGTAGGGGAGCCACAGAGCGTGGTTCCCGGTGGTTCCATGTGGGTTTGATGACGGGTCTTTGCCATTGGGCCCGTCACAAAATCCACACAAGGAGCAAATCATGGCAGACAACAACAACAACGACACACTCAAAGAGGTGTTGAACGTGGTTCTCGACAAGCTGTGCGAAAACACAGATGCGGAAGCAGCCAAAGCGGCGGCTGAAAACATCGAACGTGTAGCGGCCGAGAATGTCAGTGTAGCCGGCAAATCCGGTTCATGAGGTGATCGGTTCGAAGGAGCCGATCCTGCGCAGGAGGGCTTCGGCCCTCTATAAAAGAGAAAGGAGACAAATTGGGAGAAGTATACAACATCGTCGAAGAAAAGCTTCGGATGAAGTATCTGCGACAGGACGTTCTTCCAGCACCGGACAGCGATACGAGAATGACATCGCTGAATGCGGACGATTACGTGCTGGCGCAAACCGCACACACCATGCTGAACAGAAACGTCACATGGTGGGCGGGAGCCACGGACACCGTACCTGCGGGAAAACTGTTCGAACGCATCGTGGTGAACTGGCTCAAATTCGGAGGAGAACCGCCGGAAGAGTGCAAATCCGTCCAGGAAGTGACGAGATGGGCAAGAAACAAAATCATAGGCTCGAAAATACTTATGAACAGAACGGC
>JAOZOG010000556.1 GCA_029933395.1 Sulfurovaceae bacterium
CTACTTACTCGGCTTTATGTCAACAAGTGCCCGCATTAAAGATTTATATATTTGCGCAGCAATATTATCGCAGGCCAACATGGTATACTGGCAGAAAAAAGAGAGACAGAGACAATGAAAAGCGTACATAAAATTTTAATGGGCTTTGTCGTAACTGTACTGCTTGCGGCTGCTGTGCAAGCGGAGAACTTTACACTTACAAGTACCGATCTCAAAGGAGAGATGACCAAAACGGAGGAGTTTGCAGGTTTTGGCTGTGACGGTAGCAATCTATCACCTGCTCTGAGCTGGAAGGGCGCACCGGAAGGTACCAAGAGTTTTGCGGTGACACTCTATGATACCACTGCGCGGTTTTGGCACTGGTCGATTTTCGATATTCCCGCCAGCCAAAAGGGGCTTGTGGCAGGAGCAGGTGATCCGCAGAAAGGTCTCGCCCCCGAGGGAAGTATACAGGGAAAGAACGACTACGGCCTGATAGGTTTTGGTGGCCCATGTCCTCCCAAAGGTGACAAGCCGCACACCTACATCTATACCGTCTATGCCATCAAGGTCGCCAAACTCGGCGCAGATCAAAACAGAAGCCCTGTCGCCATCGGCCTGCTGTTGGAGAAAAATGCCCTTGCCAAGGCATCGATCAAAAGCTACTACGGCAGATAGCTTTTCTCTGCTTGGTCTGTACCCTTTTTGGGCCTGTCTCGGCACTATTTCAATCTGCTTCCATAATACAAGAACAACAAAATAATTTATCCAAAACAGCCTAATCTATCTAAACTTTAAATATAAATCTTTATAATACTGAAATATCTACAAAAAGGAAATAAAATTATGAAACTGATTAAAGGTTTATTTACTCTGATAGGAGCGATTGTTGTTATCGGCTTTATTGCCGCATATTTCAAATTTGATCTGGGCACACGCATCAGCCAGGTTCAGCAGCTTGACAAGCAGGCACTCCCGGAGTATATGAAAATGTTCGATACGGTCCTGACGACAGGTGATCCCGCCAAGGGAATGGTGCGTAAGGTCAAGATGGTGATTCCCGAAGGAATGACGAAAGCGGAAGCGGTCGAAAATGCACTGGAGATTATGGATGAGGTCGGGCAGGAGTATGGTATGGCAATGGTCGATAGTAAAACCATGCCAAGAGGCGGCAAGCTTTTCAGGGATGGTGGACTGTTGACACATATCCGTTCCTACTGCTCTCCAACGATTGCCGATATCTTTCTGACCCATTCACCGGAGTTTATCGGGTTTATGCCCTGCAGGATCGGTTTGATCGAGGAGCCAAACGGTGACATCTATCTCTATACTATGAGTATGGA
>JAOZOG010000557.1 GCA_029933395.1 Sulfurovaceae bacterium
ACATTCCCGCTGGACCCTGCCAAACCGAGATGGCTCTGGTGGGAGATGGACCTGCATCTGATGCGGACTGCCTATTTCGGCCTGATGATGAGAGGCATGCTGTGAGAGGACATATATCCTGTGGAAAAGGAATGCTTGCATGATGGGGCTTTCCTCAGACCTTGTCCACCTGGTCATTACGGTCGTATTCAGTTTTCTTGTGGGTATGGAGCTGAAGACCTACCGGCAGCAGTTCCATGCAAAGGATGAGAATCTTTTCTTCGGTACGGCGCGTACCTACACTTTCATAGGGATACTGGGGTATATTTTCTATAGGATAGAACCGGTACATTTAATACTTTATATCTCCGTAATGGTCGCACTTTCCCTCCTCTTCCTGGTGTTGTATATGAAGAAGATACAGGAGGGGAGATCGAGTATCCTGCCCTATGTGGTCATGCTGAGTGTGTATGCTTTCGGACCGTTGACAGAACGTTTTGAACTGTGGATGCCGTCACTTCTCTTTGTACTGATCATTTTTCTTCTCAATGCTAAACAGTCCCTGCAGCGATTCAGCAGTGATATCAATATGCATGAGTTCGAGACACTGGGCAAGATGGTCCTTCTTTCCGCGGTGATCCTTCCTCTGCTTCCCAACACACATACCATTCCCTACCTTCCTATCTCTCCATTCAAGATGTGGCTGGCGGTCGTCGTTATTTCGGGTATCAGTTACGGCGGCTACCTGGTGCAGAAATACTTCTTCCCCTCAAAGGGCTATTTTCTCACGGGCATATTCGGCGGAACATATTCTTCGACTGCGACAACGGTCGTTCTGGCACGAAAAGCGAAGGTCGGCGGCGATAACCATGTAATAGATGCGGCCATCATTGCCGCAACATCCATGATGTACCTGAGACTTCTGGTCGTGGCTACCGTGTTCAATTTCTCTGTTGCCAGATCGCTTGCCCTTCCGTTCGTTGCAGCTGCTCTGATCGGTATGCTTGTCTCTTTTGTCTATTTGAAACGGGGAGAGAGAAGGACAATGAATCCCGATTTTGTTGACAAGAATCCGCTTGAACTTGGCACAGCTTTCCTCTTTGCAGGACTTTTCGTACTGATGATGCTTGTTACGCATTTTGTCATCAATCATTACGGAAACAGCGGTTTGCAGATACTTTCATTCATTGTCGGATTTACCGATATCGACCCTTTCATTCTTTCCCTTCTGACGGGGAAATATACTGTAGCACAGACCGAACTGGTCACTGCCATTATGATCGCAGCGGGCAGCAACAACCTGCTGAAAGCAGTGTATGCAGTATGGTTCGGAGGATGGAA
>JAOZOG010000558.1 GCA_029933395.1 Sulfurovaceae bacterium
CGAGTCGTTTTTACACCCGATACTCTGCCACCGTTGATATCGATGCCGGTGACTCTCAAAAGAGCGGGAACACGGCCCGATTCCCGAATCGAGAGCAGGAGGGAGTAAACCTCCTCACCGCTCGAACATGGAGCGCATAAAATCGATTGTATACGACCGGATTGGACGAGTCGGCTCGCGTGGCCGATCTGTTCTTTTTCCCGGAAAAAATAGGTTTCGCAGACTGTCAAAAGATTGATCCACCGGTTTTTGAGAGTGGAGTCGTTGCGAATTTCGGTCATCAGGCTCCGGAAGGACTCTATCTCGTGTGTCATCGCGAACCGTTCGATTTTTTTGTAGGTCACGGCTCTTTGTTTTGCGTAATCGAGTCCGAACTCCTTTTTGATGCTTTCGAGTAGTGTTTCCGCCTCTTTCTCTGAAAAGTTCCATTTTTTTTCCGACGGAGGATTGGAGGTTTTTTGTTCGGGAATATCCTTTGGTCTCAGCCAATTTAACATGAGAGAAGACTCCTTACATGATGCGCAATCGTGTCGATCGGCATGATTCTTTTCGCCGCGTCCATCTCGACGGCGGCTTTGGGCATGCCGTATACGATGGAGGTGGCTTCATCCTGTGCGAATGTCATCTGTCCGGCATCTTTGAGCGCTTTGAGGCCTTTCGCCCCGTCGGACCCGATACCGCTCAACAGAAAGGCGGAGATTCTGTACGAACGTAATCTGGCGGCCGATTCGAACAGAAAGTCTATTGTGGGATGATAGAAACCCTCGGAACCATTCGGTTTTTTCAGTGCCATACCGACGGCGGTGCGTTCCAGGACGGCGGTATCGCCCAAAAGATAGATCGCGTTTTCCCGAACCGGCGTATCGTCCTGGACATAGACCACTTCATGGCCGCAGAGACGTGCAAGCCGTCTCGCGAAGGATTTAAGTGGCAGGGGGTCCATATGCTGCGCTATGATCAGGCTGCCATCGATCCTGGCCGGCAGATGCTTCACGATGGTTTCGATGAGTCCGGGACCTCCGGTGGAAGATCCCGTCAAGACAAGTTGGCTCATTAAGACTTTTCGACTCTCAGGACTTGAAGAGTTCGAGACGATGGCGAAGCTCTTCTGTCAGTTTGCTCAGATGTTCCGCCGCACCCGCGATCTCTTCGACGCTTCGGGCGTTTTCCGTGGAGATGCCCGTGATGTTGCGCATGTTTTCGATGACGTCCTGCATCTCCTGTGCGATGACGTTGGAGCTTCTGGCCGATTCCATGCTGACGTTTGCGGCTTCCTGGAGTACCGTCTCCACCTGGGAGAGCTCGCTCTCTGCGCTCGA
>JAOZOG010000153.1 GCA_029933395.1 Sulfurovaceae bacterium
TTTGAGACATATCTATTTCTATTTTATTGCCGGTAAGTGCCTCTGCAAGTTCTTTGGATGCTATTATTAATGTTTTTTGTGCCTCAAGTTGCAGCCTAAGTGTCTCTAACTCTGCCTGCTTCTGCTGCAACGCCATATCGTGTGCATCTTTAGCCTGCTGCTCTTTTTTTGTATAAAACTCCTCCCATAGCGCTTTTTCTTTCTTTAGCGCCTCTCTTGCAGCATTTGCCGTTTCTTCTTTCGATACAAGAATGGCGCCCTCTTTTTCGATAGCGTTTCCGGCATATTCGTTTGTAAGTTGATGGTATCTTGCAAAGTGCTGCTTTGCTTTATCCAGTTCGCCTTTTGCTATCGCATCTTTTGCGTTAGCCAACTCTTGTGCAGCCTCTTTTTGTTTGGCGTAGTAGGCATCCACATCACTCATCATAGAATAATCTAAATCTTTCAACTGCTGCGCTAAACTTAGGTTGGTATTAAAACGCTCCTTATCTATCGCCATAAGCTTCTTATTGAGATCTTTATGCAAATTGAGGATGTTGTTTGTTAGCTTCTCTTCATTCGATAGCAGCTTATTTAGTGTGTTTGTAGAGCTTTTTATCCGCTTATCATTGAGTTTAGCTAGTTCGGATATCTCTTTTTCTGTATATTGTTTTGTTGCTTTTGCCGCATCTTCTGCATTCTTTTTAAACGCCTCGAATGGTTTTTGCTTTGCAAGTTTCGCTATGGCTTTTTCTAGTTCAGCTATGGTTTTTTCAAGCCCTTTGAGTTGTGCTTTTGCCTCATCAGAGCCATTGTCTTTAAAGGCAAGTTTTAGCTTTTGCGCATCCTCATATAGCTTAATAAGTTTGTTTGATAATTTTTCATATTCCTCTGCAGAGCCATCAAATTTATCTACTTCATTATTAATGCCAGCTAACCCCTCTTTTAGCTTCTCTGCACCTTTCATTGACGATAGCATCGTCTCAATGTCGTTAATGGCTATGCCTATTCTCTTCCAGCCTTCCAATGCTGTATCAAGTAGCCCCGCATCTTCGCCGCCAAGCCAGTCCGGCATTAAAACATCGTTTAGAAGTTTAGCCGCTTCGTATACACCTTTTATCGCTTCCACTACAGACCATAGACCGCCAGAGAGTGCATCCATATCAGCTTTATCTATGCTTTCGGCCCATTTTGATATAGCGGCTACAGCATCATTCATTATAGGCAGAAGAGCCGTTCCTATTTTTACCTGCAAATCATCAATGGCGGCATTCATAGCCTGCATCTTCTGCTTTGAAGACAGTCCGGCATTTCCATATCTTTCTATCGATTTGGCACCGGATTCTATCACGGCATTAGTTAATGCTAATGCCTGCTCCTGCTTCGTTAGTTCGCCTACTGATTTTCCAAGAGATTTGGCCATTTTTTCATAAGCTGCACCTAGTTTTATTGTCAAACCAAGGTTGTCCAATATCATCGGAGATCCGCGCCCGATACCTGTCGCTAAATCCATAAAAGCATCTTTGGTATCGGTACCCATCTCGCGGGACTTGACGCGGGCGACCTCCATTAGCTCTGCCAAACTTTCAAGTGGAACACCAAGTGACATCGCAGTAGTAGCAGCTTGCTTTATATCCGCTTCACTCATCAGCCCCTTTGAGGCTTCTTTTATCTTCTGGAACTCCTCTTCAGCATTTTTGCCCATATCTGATACAACGCGGTTAAATGCATCGGCTGCCTGCTCTGCATCCGCCGCCATAGTGGCAAAATCTATAGCTTTTGTTGCAGCTCCAACGGATATCAGGCCTGCTGCAAGCGCCTTAAATGTTGAGGATAGCCCCTTTGCGGAACTTCCTATCTTATCAAACCCCTTGCTTATCTCATCAGAGTTTTTTCCAGCCTGTTTTGTGGATTTTGATAACTCCTTAACCTCTTTTTCTAGTTTATCTATCCCTTTTATGGCGTTATCTGTATCCGCCTTTATCTGAATGATGAGGTCATTGTTTGCCATTGCTGTATTCCTCGAAAATTATCTGAACGAAATCCAATCTATACTCTTGCGGAGCATTGTGGCCGCGGTTGAGCAGCAACGCTATGATACTGGAAGCCGTCATATTGTCACCGCCTTTTTGGGTAGAATCTTTTTGCCAGAACGTCATTGCATCTTCACATATCTTTTCAACCTCTTCTATAGGCATTATTTCAAATAGTTGTTCCGGTATATCGGTACACTCTTTTAAGATATCTGAATATGTAATGAGGCTGTTTTCATCCTCAAGCTTCGACTTAAAAAGCAGGGTGGGCGCCCACATACGGAAGCCCTGCCCGTTGACCGTGAAGGTCTTTTGAGTATGTGGGTACATCCCTTAGGCCACCGCGTTTATGTATCTCATAGTCGCGTATTGGGAAACGGTCCCTGTTGCGGGCTTGGTAGGATCTGGAGTGCATCCTCCTGTAAAGCTGATAGCCACTGGCTCTGTTCCCTTCAACGGGGCATCTCCTGTACCTGCCAGCTCTACTTTGTAGAAATCCACCACGACTGGCTCACCGTTTTGAGCACATCCGTTAAAGCGGATCGTAACCGCCTTGGATTCACCTTTGAGATATTGTACCTCTTCTCCGGTGTCATCTGTAGACAATGTGAGGTGCAAGACTGCATCGTCTGTAATCGCACCACCTATGATGATACCGAGAAGGCCGTTTGCCTTGTCAAGGGTATAATCCGTACCCTCCACATAGGTTGTTGTATCGGTATCATCCATTACAGTACACATTGTGATATTGATATACCCGATATCTGCATAGGTTCCTGTTTTGACACCCGTCAACTCTACTGCCTCATCTGTTACTGCTGTTTGCCCTGCCGTCACTTCACCAAGGAAGAAACGGGCTACATTGGCCGGGGTGCTTGAGTAGGAAGCGAAATTGATATTGAGCGTTGTACTCTCCACATATTCCAGCAAGACACCCGCCGGGCAGCTCTCTGTAGAGGGGATCGTATTTTTTGTGACCTCGAAGTTTTGATTTACCTCGTGAGTCTCCCCAATATAGGTATAGTTGCTGGAACCAAAGTCCGCAATATACATCTGCCCCCCACCTTTGAGCACATAATCCAATGCCGACGGGTTTCCAAGTTCGTCTAAAACTGCCATCAGTTCTCCTTCTTTTTTCTGCTTCGAGTGGGATTCTGCGTCCACTCTTTATCTCTCTTGGGGTCGAAGTCATCTTTGTTGATGATTCGAAACCCCTTCTCGCTGTCGGTCTTGATCTTGATCGTCTCGACCTTCATAGCATTATCCCAGAAGAAGTGCTGTATGCTCAGGCTTAATCACCTTCTGGCCCCAAGCAAGCGCAAGCTCATAACGGATCTTTCTATAACCACCATAGATAGAGACCTCAAAACTCAATCCGGAGAGAGGATCGGTGATCGTCGTTCTATCCAGTGCGCTGTCACCCTCTTGAGGCAATGCAGGAGCACGGGTAACAAGCTGGATAGCCTCTCTGTCAAAGGCCATATTCATTGTAGCGCTGGATTCAACTGTCACCGCTGCACCGTCCGGGGCATCCTGCAACAGTCCAGGCTTGGCGATAGTGATATCACCGGGCCCGCTGATTCCTGCAGTTACAACATATTTGTTACTGTCACCTGCAAAAGTGATAACATCACCCGCTTTGATTTCGCCTGATCCGGTGTCGAGGTTGATAACCGTGCTGCCTTCTACAGCAGTTGCGCCATTCACCTGATAGCCTGCACCTGTTCCCGCTGTCGCGTTGATAACCTGTGCGGACTCCCTGATAGCGAAGCCGTGAACATCGAGCAAGACACCCTGTCGAAGTAGTGTTGCGTCATTCGCCTCATTCGCCTTTGTCAAGTTGGTGAGTGTTCTCATCTGTGCGCCGGCTGTGGTGTCGATAACCATATTGAGATCCATCATCGGAGAGCCATTGTCCGCAAGGATCTTTCGCACCTGTGCCGTATCATCAAGGCTCTGGAATGGATTTGCTCCCGGTGTTCCATATGCTCTGGACGCTGCGACATATGTTCCCGCTACATCCCTTTCCACTTCGTTGACAAGCTTTCTCATAGCCTGCGCAATCATTCCGCCCTGTACGCTGAGATATCCCGGGCCGTTGTTGAGACCCAACTGCTCCTCACCCACGAAACCAAACTCAGCCGTGCGGGCTTTAGTGATCTCGATAGCGACATTGTCTACCGTCTGATCGGTAGGCTCTGGAACGCTCATTGACGGGTTGATATCCTCAACATTGCCGGCACCTGTGACGGGAACCCTTACAAGCTCTCCAACCGCTGCCCTTTCAGCACCGCTGTTTCTTCCAACTGCCGGGATGAACCCAACCATCTCTCTTGATACTTTGTCCAGTGCCGCGTAGAGGTCTGGAATCAAATCGGTTAATGTGTTAGCCATTTTTTATCCTTCTGTTATTTTCATAGTCTTAGCCGCCTCCGCCTGCTTAGCCGGTGGCAGCTTTTCAAATTCAGAGCGCGATATCGTACGGACACCGCCTCCACCGCTATTGCTTGTCCCAGACCCGTTTGCATCTCCAGCGGGGTTGAGTCTGTTTTTGTTCTGTTCAAAATAGTTTTCAAACGCCTGATTGATCGGGGTGCCGTCGCTGAATACGGGGTTGCCGCTATCATCCAGCTGCACCTCTGCCCTTAGTCGAAACTCGACAAGTTCACGATCCTCTTTTTTGATATCGAATTTGCTCAGCTCATTGTGTACAGCCGTATCGAGTCGAAGCTTTGCGTTGGCAGATTGGAGTTCTTCAAGGCTCTTCTTGAGATTCTCCTGTGACTGCTTCTCTGCTTCAAGCTGCTTGATAAGCTCTCCTTTGCCCTCTTCTCTGGCTTTCTTGATCTGATCGTCGATGCTCTTCATCTTCTCATCAAGGTCGCCTTTGGATTTCACTACCTCATCGTAGTTTTTGGCAAGATCCTCTTTTTCAAGCCGTAGCGTTTTATTCTCCGCATTCAGTTTTGACACGACTGATTCAAACTCTGTATTCAATGAGTTGAAAACCTCTTCTTCTATCTTCCCGGCGTCAAGCAACTCTTTTGCTTTCTGAAACATCACTACTCCTTAGTGTTTTGTATGATAATTGTAGCACAAAATATGGAGTTATTCACATAGATGATGGAGAGATGTGAAAAAGATGTGAAAAAG
>JAOZOG010000559.1 GCA_029933395.1 Sulfurovaceae bacterium
TCCCACCGTCACCTCATTTCTGAGAATTTTACGAATTTTCGCTTTCGGTTCGTGAAAGATCAGATGTTTACCTTCCGGCGTGAGGACGCCCACATAGAACCAGTTTTTCGTCAATTCGAGATCTATGAAATACATGTAACAACCTTTCAATGCAGCACCCCGCAGGGTACTGTATGAAACATTTACAGTTTCTTGATGAGCTTTTTGAGTTCGGCGAATTTGGCGTGCGACTCGTCGAGCTTTTTCAACAGCTTTTTGGCGGTCTTTTTGTCACCGTCCCCGATGGCTTCCTCGATCTCTTCGACCAGCGCTTTGTCTTCACTCGACGGAGCCGGGATGTCAGAATCGACATCGATGTTTTCACCACCTTCGATACCGCCACCGGTATACTCGACCCACTCGCGCAACAGGATGGCGTTGAGAGCGCGACCTACACCGCATTCATCTTCGTCGCCGTAGACGTAGACATTGAACTTCACGTCGACACGCGAGCCTTTGCCCATCGTTTCGAAATGTTTCAGTTTCCACGACGTACCCTGCTTGCGCTGGCGAACGAGGGGATACTTGCTTTCATCGTCGATGGCGCAGTTGAGGAACAGAACGTACCCTTTACCGTCGTCGTCTTCTTTGAACCATTTTTCAGGATCGTTGTCCCACTCGTCACAGGGCGCATCCTTCTCGAACATTTTCTTGACGGTCTTGAGAATGTCCTTTTTCGTCGCCTCGTCAACCAGGATCGCCAAACTGTATTGGTTCTTTTTGGCTTTCTTGTTGAGCACGCCTTCCCCGGTCACGGCGGCGTATACCACCTCAACGTCTTTCAACTGGATCGTCGCGCGACCTTTGTTTTTATCTTTAGCCATCGTTCTCTCCTTCTTTGATGAGTTTTTTAAGTTTCTTGACGACTTCCGTGTCGAGATCGTCCTTGTTCTTTTTGAGCAGTTTTTTGGCCTTTTTCAGCTTACCGTTTTCAACCAGTTCCATGATCTCGTCGACGGTGGTGTCGCTTGTATCTTCCTCTTGTTCCGGTTCTTTGGTGTCTTTACGATCTTCACGCAAAAACTCGTTAATCGGCTTGAAGATGCGGTTGAGCAGGGCGTCGGTGACACGTGTGGCTTTCAACACTTCATCTTTTTCGAAAAACTCCATGTCCTCGGTATCTTCCGGGGCCTGGGTGATGAAAACGTCGAGTGCGCTATAAATGGCACCACCTTCAACGCGCTGGGGCAGAATACGTTTCAGTCCTTCCTTGCAGGGGCGATCCTGCCTCAGTGTGACCATGATCTGGTTGATGAGTTTTGTGTTCATTTTTGCA
>JAOZOG010000560.1:0-681 GCA_029933395.1 Sulfurovaceae bacterium
CTTTCGAAGGTAAAATTCGAGGGAAAGGAATATCCGGCCCCCGCAGATTCATCTGCCTATCTTGCTGCTATATTCGGAGAAAGTTTCATGACACCTCCTTCGCCGGAAAAGCGTATTTCCCACAGTGCAAAGATACTTTTGGATACACCTTGCAAAAAGGAAACCGATGGGTAAAACAGTCATTACTTATGGAACGTTCGACATGTTCCATATCGGTCATCTGAAGCTTCTTCAGCGGGCCAAAGCTTTGGGCGAAAGGCTTATCGTAGGAGTTTCTACCGATGAGTTCAACAAACAAAAAGGCAAAAAAGTGCTGATTCCATATGAGCAGCGGAGCGAAGTCGTCGCCAATATCAAGGGGGTCGATTTCGTCATTCCTGAAAAGAGCTGGGATCAGAAAATCGAGGATATAAAAAAATATGATGTAGACGTTCTGGTGATGGGGAGTGACTGGAGAGGGAAATTCGACCATCTAAATAAGATATGTGAAGTGGTATACCTGCCCCGTACAGAAAATATTTCCACGACGGAGCTCAAAAAATCTTTGATCAATTTCGTTTCCGTTCCAAAGGAAGATATTATCAAGGCGTTTGAAGTGATCGAAGTGTTAAAGAGGGAATTTGAATAAAATTGCTGTCATCATGAGCGTTTATGCGCATGATAAACCAGAATATCTTGAAG
>JAOZOG010000560.1:691-1312 GCA_029933395.1 Sulfurovaceae bacterium
CAAACCCTCCAGCCGATATCTTCATACAGCTCGATGGTCCGGTCGCTCCGGAGATCGAACGTCTGCTGGAAAAGGAGAGGGAAGCGGGAAAGATTTTCCATCTCGGGGTCCGGAAGGAAAACAGAGGACTGGCCGTTTCGCTTAACGAACTGCTCGATGAGGTGTTGAAGAGGGGATACGAATATGTCGCGCGTATGGATGCCGACGATATCAGCCTGCCGGGACGCTTCGAAAAACAGTACGGCTTCATGCGAAATCACCCCGATATCGATGTGGTGGGCGGCGCCATCGAGGAGTTTTCCGAAGACGGGACCTATCACAAGATCGTCCGATACCCTCTACGGCACGACGAGATGTTTGATTTTTTCAAGAAACGGGTGCCTCTGGCCCATGTCACCGCTTTTTTCCGTCGTAGCTTTTTCGAAAAAGCGGGGAGCTATCCCACGACATCCCCCACCAACGAGGATACGCTGCTGTGGATGAGGGGATTTGTTTCCGGGTGCCGCTTCGCCAACATTCCGGATACGACGGTGCGGGTACGGGTCTCTTCCGGTTTTTTCGGACGCCGCGGCGGAGTCACAAAGGCCCTCGGCGATCTGAGGGACAGGATCGAGGTGATTC